>JAOTUX010000047.1 GCA_029863665.1 Candidatus Nitrosopumilus sp. | reverse complement strand
ATACTGATCTCTTGACGAGATATTGCTTTGTTCTCTAAAACATTGTTTAAACTCTCAGAATCTAATACAAGCTTGTTCAACAGAATGAATTCTTGACTTGCAGTATTTATGCTTGTACTGTATTAATTCCCATTTGGTCTTTCTTGTAGGATTATTGTAACATTAGCTGTTCTACCGTCCCTTAAAATCTCTAAATCCATTTCGTTTCCTACTGATTTATCTCTTTGAAGATGTATCAAAATATCATCAATTTTTCTAACTTCTGTCCCATCTACTGATAGAATTATGTCTCCTCCAGTTGGGTAATTCCTACCTTGAATTTCAACAGTTTTACTAGATCCAATCAACCCTGCTTTTGAAGCTGGACTATCTTCTACCACCGTAACTATCAAAAATCCTACTGCATCTTTTAAACCCAAAACTTTTGCTAGATCTGGGTCGATATCTCGACCTGAGATTCCAATCCATGGATGTTTATATTCTCCTTTTTCAATGATGGTTGGCACAATTTTGGTAACTGTTTGTGATGGTATTGCAAATCCTACCCCTGTAAATTCTCCTGTTGCCGATTGAATTGCAGTATTTATGCCTACTATCTCTCCTCTCATGTTTAATAGTGGTCCTCCTGAATTCCCTGGGTTGATGGCAGCATCTGTTTGAATTACATCTGGTATAGAATAACCAGAACCTGATGGAAATAATCTCTCTAATTGACTCACAATTCCTGATGTCATGGATCCTGACAATCCAAATGGATTCCCAATTGCTGCTATTGGTTCTCCTACCTTGAGATTTGATGAATCCCCAAGTGGCAATGGTTGTAAACGAATTAGGTCTGTATTCACTTTGATAATTGCAATGTCTGTAAATTTGTCTATTCCTATAACTTCTGCATTATATGATCTACCGTCAAGAAATGTAACAACTACTTTTTTTGCGTCATCTACAACATGCGCATTTGTAATTATGTGTCCTCTCTTGTCAAAAACAAAACCTGAACCTACTCCGTTAACCCCTTCTAATGTTTCATTTCTTTGAACGTTGACTCTTACTACTCCAGCTTCTGATTTTTCAAAAATCTCAATCAATGATAATTTCTTTGAATAAGTTGGTGTTTCTCCAACTGCACTTGGTATGCTACTGTCTATGGTGATTTCTGGTTTTATTGATTCTGGAGGAGAAATAAACAACACTGCAAATATGACTATTGTTATTGCAGATCCAATAACCCCACCTACAAATGCACCTGATTTGTCCATGAGGCTTCTTGTTTTCTCTTTTCTATGTAAAAGGATTACTATACGTTAATTGAATTTTGAGTATGATCTTTCATGGAATAACTTCTTCCTCTCCATGTGACTGAAGATGTACTTTTTGCTTGAAGTAATCCACTTAGAAATCCTAGAACCACTACAAAACTACCTAGTGGTGCAAATAATGCATAAATTAATCCTAAACCTAATCCCATTTTTACCTCAATTATTGCACCAATGTAAATTAAAATTGATGCAACTGCAGCCGTCATACAAAGTATCTTTGCAGATGTAATATCTACTGGTAATGCTGCCAATATTGCAAATATTGCAAATGGCACAAACAACAAAAATAACACTGCAAAGAATATTCCTATTGCAATTTTTCCACTTTGAAGATATAGTGGAATCATTAATCTTTTTAGGGCATTCCATAACGTATTTTTGTCTCGTGCCCAAACAGCATCAATTAGGTGGTCTCCCCTCACCATCTTCATTTTATATCCTAATTCTTTTACTTTTTTTCCAAGTGCTCCATCTTCAATAATTTCTTGTTTTACTCCTTCATGCATACCTACTTTTTCATATGTGTCTTTTTTTAAGATGAAAAAACTCCCAAAAAAATAACCTGTTTTCTTTGAAGGATTATTTACATTCAAGGCTGAAAACCTAGTATGCAAAAATGTAGAAATCATTGGAATTGTAATCTTTGTCCAAAAATCAAATGTTATCATTTTTGGAATTGCAGATAAAGCATCTAAATTAAATGAAATTAAATGTGCCACTGCTAATGATATGACATTTTTAGAATGATTTGTATCTGCATCTGTAAATAGTAATAGTTCTCCATTTGCTTTTCTATATCCTTCCATACATGCCCAATTCTTTCCCATCCATCCCTCTGGTTTTGGTCTTGCAGAAACTGGAATTATGTTGGGGTGTTTTTTTGCATATTCTGAAATTATTTTTCCTGTTGCATCATCTGATGAATCATCTATTACTATGATTTCATAATTTTTATACTCCTGTTGGATTAGAGAGTCTAAACATTTTGCAATAAATCCCTCTTCATTTCTTGCCGGGAGTATTATTGAGACTTTGGGATTTGATTTACAAGTATTTTCAAATTTATCCAGATACGGTGTTAATCTAAATGAATCCATCATTGATTTGATAAGAAATATCCAAGATCCACATACTCCAATTAAAATTGCAGTTAGTGAGTAATTAAAAACATTAAAAATTATTTCCATGAATTTATCTCTCGATTTCTTCTTTGATGCTTTTCATGGCTTGTTCAGTACCACTTTTGATGTGTTTTTTAATCATGCCTGTAAACATCCCCATCATTCCTGTTAGTTTTATATCCCAAACTGTACGCAGTATGGTTTTCTCTTCTTTAGGAATAATGGACACAATTTTTTCTCCACTTATGATGCCTTTTGTAAATTTAGCTTCTATCTTTTCTTTAGGCTGAAGTCTCACTTCTTGCAGGCATTTTTGATCTCTAAACGCTATTGTGATTTCTCTATTGATTATATTTCCATCTTTAGATATGTTTTTGACTTCTTTTGTCCCTTTCCAAAATTTTGGTTCATTGTCAATATCTGATACTATGTCCCAAACTTTGTCAATTTTAGCATCAATTTCCACTTCAACCTCAATTGTAGCCATGTTCTACAAACATTTGTTCCGCATTAAATATATTATATTGGAAATATTTGGAACCTTACAACTAGAATTCATGGGTTCAACGCCAGGTAAGGGCTATGCACTCAACCGTTCGGAGCCCTGTGTCTAAAATGAATTTTTGTGAGGTTAACACGTGTGAACAAAGGATTGGGTTGCATGCCTATGTACGTTTAGCAAATATGGGCCATGCATGGAAATCTAATTTTCACTTTCTAAATCAATTCCAAATGTATTGTGTGGTTTTTCTCATCTTTTCAGTAATTGGTCTTTTTCCATTTTGAAACAAATCGGTTGCCTCTTGTTTTGTTATGACGCTCTTGTTTACCAATAAACCCAACAATGCAATCATTCGATTGTCTTCTTCTCTAGGATAAAGCATTATGCCATAGCCGTCCTTTTTGTTAATGCTTTTTCTGGTTCAACATGTAGTTCTTGTCCATGTTCTCCTGATCTAAAAGATATTCTGGCTCCTTTCTCAAAATGATATGTTTCAAGATGCTGATGGTATTCAAATACAAACACTTGAGCTTGTGGTTTGATTGCAAGCCACGTTAAATGATTATTGATAACTCCTAGAATTTTCCATTCTCCAGGTTTTGGAATATGAGTAGTCAAGAGCACTCTAATGCTATTTTGAGATTATCCATATTTGCTCTCATTTTATCAAAGTATGTTGTGTCTGGACCATCATTCTCTGAAAGTGATTCTAATGGGCTGAACAACAAAATATCTCCACCCAATTCTGATGCTAAACTTTCAGCTAGTTTTTGATTTCTGTTCTCCTCAGTAAAGAAGTACTTTATGTCGTTATCTTCTGCAAAATGAATCAGTTCTTCAATATCCTTTGCAGTTACAGGAGATTCAGGACTGAACTCCTGTATTACTGCAAGGGTGTGAAGGTTGTATCTCTCTGCAAAGTAAGAAAATGCATTGTGGAATGGTACAAACGTATCCTTTTTGCAGGAAGACAACTCTGTTCTAATTTCTTGATCCAGTTTGTCTAGTTGGTCAGAATAATCTTTAGTATTTCCAAGATAGATTTCTGAATTTTCAGGATCAGAGGTAGCCATGTGGTTTGCGATATTCATTACCTGTTTTTTTGCCAATAATGGATCAAGCCAGATATGTGGGTCATACACGTGATCAAGTTCATGTTCTTCCTTTTCTTCATGAACATCTTCGCCAGAAGATAGATGATGAATTTCTTCTATTCCTTCTGGATCATCGATATGTCCTTCTTTAGTTTCCTGTAATAATGTCTCGATTTCTTCAATCATACTTCCACCATGTCCATCACCTTCATGTTCATGGAGAACCTGTTCAATGGACTCGATGGTTTGGGATTCGCTAATGTGACCGTGTTCAAATTCTTCTATTGTGTGTGCAATTTCTTCTAAGAATTCTTCAGCATACTCATCGTGTTCTTCATCTCCACCATGAGCACTGTGATCATGTTTTTCTCCCTCAAGTAAAGTTATTCCTTCAGACGAATCAACAAATATGAGATGTGCAAAATCAGAAGAGGATCTGATTTCATCAAGGTAGGGTTCAAAGTCAGCACCGTTGTAAACTAGCATGTCTGCTTTTGTTAATGATACAATTGTTTTTGGTGATAGTTCAAATGCGTGAGGATCTCCATTTGATGAAATCAGAGTCTTTACCTCCGCTGCATCCCCTGCAACATTTACTGTGAATTGGTGTAATGGGTAAAATGTAGTATAAACTAGAAACTTGTCCTCAACTGGGGCAACTTCATTTTGTGGTTCAAAAGATGCCAGAAATATTGAGATGATTATTACTGCTACTGCAATACCTCCAATAATTGCTTCAATTTGAGAACCTTTCATACCTGAGATGCTAAGATTATTATTAATAAATCTGTAAATTCTTAATAACTCCTTATATACAAAAAGAAAATAAGTTATTAAAAATTATTAAGAATTTTAATAACAATTTTTTGCATATTATTAATCGTGGGAAATCCAATAAATATTGGAAATTTAAAAAAATAATCATGTCAAAGATTGTAAAATGTCCAAGCTGTGATTGTCACATTATCGTAAATGAACAAGGACAAAAAGAATTCTGCATAAAGAACTGTTCAAATTAAAAAATTGGTTCACAGACAGTAGGCGTTTTGCAAGTATTGGCTTAGTAAATCGACATTTACAGATACTGTTAAATGAAAAATTATGTTCCAAGTTACATTATGTTATATTCAGTAAAATTTGGATCTGAATTACGGATACTAGTTTTTGTCTTATGACAAATGTTTTCATTTTTTTCATTATAGTTTTCATTATGCCGAAAATTATGGTTACACGGAGCCGGCCCTATCTCTACCCCAGCATAACATACATGGGGTTATAGTTAAGGCGGTATTTTTAGTACCCACGTGTAACTCAGAATACAATATGGATGAAAATTTGGGGGAACTTCCAAATGGTTTGTCTATACCTGAAAATGATGGGGCATGTGATCATATTTTAGGAAAAATGATACCCACCATAACACTCCCATCCACAAAGGGAGGCTCATTAGATGTCTGTAATGTTGATTCTCGGTTTGTAGTTCTTTATTTTTTTCCAATGATGGGAATTCTGGGAAAAAGTTTGCCTGTTGGATGGGATAACATTCCAGGTGCACGGGGATGCACTCCTCAAAACATTACCATCAATGAACATGTCGACGATCTGCTAAAATACAGTGCAACACCAATTGGAATTTCAACTCAACCAATAGTAGAACTATCAAAGTTATCTGAGTCGAGGGAATTTTCACAAACACTATTGTCAGATGTTAATTTGAAATTCAATGAAAAACTGGACATTCCAACATTTCAAGTTGAAAACAAGACGATGTACAAAAGACTTACATTGATTCTAAACGAATCTAAAATAATCAAAGTGTTTTACCCTATTTTCCCACCTGACAAACATGTTTTTGAGATTTTAGAGTGGTTGAAAAATAGCTCTGATAAACATGGATATTGATTCAGGTTTGATTTCTCAGATTTAGTTTGGAAATAAAAGACCCGCGTGGAATTCAGAAATCAAATAAATTTGCAAAAAAACAATCATTAGTCAATAATAATAAAGGTTAATCTACAAAATCAATTGTCCTTTAATTCTACACAAGACATCAATTTTTCCCCTTGACTTCCCATATTTTTTGTTCTTCCACTTCGTAGAGAAAAGTTTTCTCTACTTCATCATAATCTCTTTTTTCCTTGCTATGTAATTCTAGTTTCTTTAAGGCTTCAAAGTGATAATCCTCAAAAACTAGCCCATGTTCCGAACATTGTATTACCCATGCCATATTAACTCAATTTTGTTTATCATTTGATAAATATAAGTAATATCTCATTAAAACTATATATTTACAAATTTCTTTACAGAAATTCTGTACAAAAGTTAAGAAATACTACAAAACACTTCAAATATAATTTCCATTATTTTAAAACATGACAATGTTAGAGAATACCCAAAAAAGAGATTTGAGCAATAAAAAAATTAAAAAATTTCATGTAAAACAAACAAAATTTTATGATAACTATGAAATGCTTTTTGAGGAATCTCTCAGAACAGCAATGGGACAAGGGTGGTGAACATGGAAGAAAATAACCAGAAAATGGTGGAAGCACATGTTCTGATAAATTATGGGACTAACGAAAAAGTATTACTTAAAAGATTACATGACATTGAGGATGTGACAGAAACAAGAGATGTTTCAGGAAGTTATGACATAATCACAAAAATTAATGCAAATAATACAAAATCATTAATGAGTACTAGAGATGAAATAGGAAAGATTGTAAACATCAATTCTACAATCATGTTAATTCATACGGATTCACAAAACCTTCCTAATATGATAGATAAAATAAATCTAATTTCTAACAAAAATGATAATCATGATTCTATAGATTATGACTATACCTGTTGTGATCAATGCGGTTTGTCATTGTCCCACTGTCATTGTGCTTGTCCATACTGTGCAGAAAGAGATAGTTGTGAGTGTGCTCTTTTTGATGCCGCAACAGGTGGATAATAAAATAAAATGATGCTTAGACTATCGGATTACAAGACTGAGGTGCACAATGATTGGTGTCCTGGCTGTGGCGATTTTGGTATTATCAATGCAATACAAATGACACTATCTGAATTACAGATACAGAGAGACA
>JAOTUX010000046.1 GCA_029863665.1 Candidatus Nitrosopumilus sp. | reverse complement strand
CTTTAGTCCAAATAATCGAAGATGCTAATTCAAACATTCCAGACATTCCTTCTAATAATATTTCAAAATCTGTTTTTACGAATTTATTTAATTTATATGAATTCAGATTTTTGGATATGTCTACAAATATTTTTTTATTTTTTAAATTCTTTGATGCCTTGTTTATTTTAGATTCATAGGTAAAAATCATGTTGTTGATAAATCCAATGTTATCTTCCATGGTTATATGGTGTAATTTTTCATAATATACATCACTTTTGTGGCCGTGTTTTTTAATATGTCCTAATTCTTCCATTTTTTTAGGGTATTGCTAAATTTGATTCTGTTGTATCTTTTTTTATCTTCATTTAAACACATTTTCCAGATATTATCAAAGTAGTTTTTTTCGTTAGGCATGCATCTCAAAATGTATTCTATGGAGATAACTTGCATAATCTGTTGTTTGCTTGGAATTATTTATTGTGATGTATTAATTAATCAAAATATTTCCCTTAAACTAATATTGAAATCAAACCATAGAAAAATATGAAAATTCTAATTGATGAGATGGATGACGGTTGGGATGAAAAACTCCAAGAATTAGGATATGATGCATATAGTGTCAAGAAACTACGTATGGAAGGTCAAAAACTTAGAACGGATTATTCTGTGATTAATTATGCTAAAGAAAATAATATGATTCTAGTTACACGTGATACTGAAAGCGGACAGGCTTGTGAGGAAAACAATCTCCCTTATGTGTTACTTGACAATGCTGAAATTTTTAAAATTGTTATTGATAAAATAAAACAATTTTAATTTATATTATTTGAATCAAATCGTGTTATTCTCAAGTTTGCCAAGATTTCATTCAGAAAACCTTCTTCTGGTTGATGTGCAATATTTTTCATAATTGCTTCCCAACAATCATTAATTTTTCTGTTAATCTGTGAAAACATTTTATCTTTTTTGAATGCAGGGTAAAAAGATAACATTTTCATGATTCCATCTGTTGATTGCACAATTTGGATCATATGGATAACTAATCTTAGTCTTTCATGATATGAAAAATTCTCTTCTTTTACAGCGTTATCGAAATCTATAATCTCATCAAAAATCATCTTAATTTCTTTATGAAGATTTTTGAGTTGGTTGTTTACTGATTCATAAAGATTAATCAACTCATATTCAATGTGGGATCTACTGTGAATTTTTTTCTCTATTTCTCCTGTCTCTACTAACTCACTGATCTCCCTGTAAACCATTTTTTCATTACCTACTTTTTCTATGACTCTTTTTGCAAGTTCTGTCCCTCGCGTCCTTCCATTCTCATTAAGAACTCTAATGATCTCTGTTTTGATTATATCTGAATTTTTAGTCATCTATTTTCACTTGAAATTACTTGTATTTTTCCAGTACGGCTTTTTCGCCTACCTTGTTAATTTCTTTTACTAATCCTTCTAAAATTTCTATTCCTGTTCTGATCGGTTCTTTCTCTAAACTTTTGTATTCTAATTTTTGCTTGAGTACTAATTTCTCATTATTTACAAAACTTAGTAAGCTTACATTTTCTCCCATGTTAAGATTAATGAAAAACTCTATGTATTCTGATGTTGATTGTATGCCCATTGTTCTTTATTTTTTGTTCGGGTATTTGTTTGAAACACATACAAATTAAGTTTATTTAGAAATCTGTATCTATTTGATTGTGGATAGATGCGATAGACGTATTCGTGCTTATAAAAATGGAAAAACTTTTGATCAATGCAGAGATATTGCAGAGTCTATGAGCCCTGATTTTAAAAAACAAATTGAAGAGAAAGGTAAAATTCTGTGGACTGAAATTTTAAACCAAACCGATCATGATGAGATAATTTACAAGCTTACTTTAAAATTTTTGAGACGTGATGGGTATAATATAGGAAATCACAAGATCCCTGAAGTCAAAAAATTCATTTCGTAGACTAAATCTTACAACTACCATCTGCATTTCGTAATTTTTTTGCCATTACAAATGGTGTTATGAGCAATACTGGAATTGATATTGCAATGAATAGTGTCTGTAATTCTGCTAATGCAATTGATAATGCAATCCCACTTGCAGTTCCAATAAATACTGATAGAAATGTTCCAGCACAAGTTGGGCATGCGATGAACAGTCCAACTGCTGCACCCACTGTACTCATACCTCTACCTTTCTTTGAAATTGCATATGCGTTAACTGCTATGACAGTATTCAATCCGACTAAATATGATACAATTATTTGTAATACTAAATTTATTGGAATTATTTGCAGCCCTACATGTTCTGTCATGTATATGATTATTTTTGGCATGTATCCAAAATTATCACAACATGGTGCAACAAAACCTGATGGAATTTCTGCTCCGTAATGAATTGCAAAATTAACTTCTGGTTGATATACTAGCGTTCCTGATACCAATGAAAAGAATACCCCATACCCTACAAATGTTACAACAAAAATTTTACGTGACCTTGAATTCCATGTAGTTAATGCAATTATTGTCCACAAATCTTTTTTCTGACTTTCTATTTTCTCTTTGTGATACCTATGCATACCAAAAGCAATTAATCCAAATGATGCAACGAGTATTATGTAAAATCCATATGCGATTCTTTGTATGGATTCAATTGCGTCAGGTGTGAGTAACTCTGAGTCCTGATACCTACTGTACATTAAAAATAATATTGAAATTGTTATGAACCCAAAAACAATCAGTTTTTTCCCATTACTTGACTTTTTATCTGATTGTTTCTCCATGATTTTGATTTTCTTCTATAAAATTAAATTCTATCCTAACTAAGTTTTGGTACAAAGATGTAGATTATTGCAATTATCTCTAATCGTCCAAATATCATCAAAAATCCGAGAACAATTTTTGTTGCGGGATCTGTATCAAAATCAATCACGCCTGCAGACAAACCTCCAGTAGTTATGACTCCTGCTGCCTCAAAGAATGCATCTTGATATGGTACGTCTTCTATTGCTGCTAAATGTAGACCTGTAATTGCAGATATAGTTGGAAATAATGCAACAATAATCAAAGCCGATATGGCTTCTTTTTTTGTTTGATTTGATAGGTTGACTCTTTTTACTTTACTAAAAAGTGATATACAGTCTTTCAAATGAAATAGCCTAAATATCTTCAAACCCCCTGCAGTTGAAAATCCACATCCTCCGATAAACATCAAAATTATCAAAATAGTGTGAGCTCCGCCATTTAATCCTGCTAAACTTTCTTGTTGCAGTCCTGCTGTGGTACTTGCGGATATTGAATAAAATGCGCTTTCCAAAGGGTCTAATCCACTAATTACTATAAACAAAATAGTTGCACTACCTAGAATTGCAAAATATGCCAAAACTTCTTTTCCAAGTTTTGGAGCGAGGAATTTTTTCCTAACAAATGCATAATGGAATGTAAATGGCAATGCTCCTAGTATCATTGCTCCCATCAGAATAACATGCTCTTGCCAAACTAGCCCGTCAAGAATTGTGGATGTCGGTAGAAATCCACCTGTAGCAATAGTGCTCATAGCAAGTGAAAAATCGTCTAAAAGATCTTCATCTGCTCCAATGAAATACAGCAAGATTGCAATAATTGCAATGTATACTGCAAAAATTACCGTGATAGTTAAGAAGAGCTCTTTCATATGAAGTGTTCTTCCTGATATGAAACCACGCATGGATTGAAGTTTTGATTCTGGATAAAATGCAGTAATTACCAAATAAATGAAACTCATGCCTCCTACCAGTTGCGTATAGCTTCGATAAAATGTGAAACTTTGTTTTAGGTTCTCAGGTTCGTCAAATAATGATATTCCTCCTGTTGTAAATCCTGCAGCACTAGAAAAGAACGCATTTCCAAATACCTCTACATTTGTCTCTTCGCTAGGAAAAACATACAGGTACGGTACAGTTCCGAAAAGCGACAGTAGGAATAAACTTGAAAAGACCAATATGGATGCTTGTTGTAAGTTGAGACTTGACTTTTCACCATAAGAATTTAGAAAGAATCCTGTAACTAGTAAAAGAACTGTTGTTAGATAAATTCCAGTGGCAATTGTGGTATCTTCTAAAATTGTTGCGATAATAGCTGGTACAAGCAATAATACTCCTGCAAATTGTAATACAAAACCAAGATTTCCCAAAACTGCCTTTACAGGCGGACTCAAAAGACGAGGTGCAGTAGCTGTGGCATCTCTTATCACATTTGCGATGCTTGTTTGAAATATCATTCCAATGACTTGATTTTTCTTTGATATGACTGGCAGTTTCCTGATCTGATTATCTCTCATTTTATGTAATGCATCTTGTAGTGTTGCTTTTTCATTAATTGTGATGAGTGGAGTACTCATGACATCTTTTAGTGTGGTGGCCTCTGCGTAAACTGTAGCATCACTAACTTTATTTAGAATATCTTCATCTGTGACAATTCCTACTGGAAGTTTATTTTCATTAGTAACTACGATGTCGTCTGTTTCATAATGACGTAACATTCTAGCTGCTTCCCTGGTTTGTGTGCTCTGACTTAGAACTAGGACGTCTTTGTCCATGTATTCGCTAACATACTTGCTTAGAACGTATGAAACTGCACGCTCAGGATTTGTTGACATTAAGCTACCCATAGTTGTTGATTTTAAATAATTTGGGGTTACGCACTAATCTTGATCGTTAAAAAATAATTTACCTGAGATTATTCTTAAATTTGATCCCAAAAATTTTGCTATCTTTATAAGCATTGAATCAGGAGTTTATGCGTAATACAATGGATATTGATCAAGCGCAAGAGCCTGATTATGACTCAGTCAAAATAGATTATGTTGGATTTGTAGATCCTTATGCTGTTGAGGGCATGGTTGTACTCAAAGCCGATAATGGCAAAGAATTTCATATGAGGGCATTTTCTGGTGAAGTTGCCAGACATATCTCAAGTTTTGGTGAAACTGAAGGAGAAACTGCACCTTCAATCTATAAGATGATTGAAGAGATTTGTGAGGAAAATGAATTGGTTCTAGTCAAAGTAAAAATCTATGAAAGTGGTGATGTGTTAAGGGCAAATCTATACTTTACTGGCAAAAAAGATTTGGTATTGAGAAACTATAGGGCATCAGATGCTATGGCACTTGGAGCATATTATAACATCCCAATACTTGTAAGAAAAAATCTCCTCAAAGAACGTATGGAAGCATGATTTTACATCTTGCAGTTTTATAGAATGGTTTTTTTCATAGTATTTCTGTAAATTACCATGAGTGAACAAGAACAGATTATGGATAATCTACTAAATGTAGATCTTGAAATCATTGATGCTGTAAGGGAATTACGTAATGAGAATTGGGATTAAGAAACATTGAAACAACAAGTTGGGGATTTACTAAAAATCCGTGATGAAATGGTTGAAAAACTAGTGTCACTTAATGACAATGATCATCAGTGTGACTGTGGACATGACCATCATCACGAATGATTATTTTCTATAAAAAAATTATCTGGAAACATATCTTCAATTCTCTTTAATTCTGATTGATAGTTTTCCATCTTTAATTGGATTTCTTTAATTTCATTTCTAGAAAAATCCTGTTTTCTTTTTTCTAACTCTTTAATTTTTTTTACAAGCGTCTTATGCATTATCAAATACTCTGGAAATTTTTTTGGGAGTTTACTCATTATCTAAATTGACACTTGTTTTACTAATACTAATCGCCTATTTTGTTAATCTATATGATTACTTCATTGTGTTTAAAATAATGCTTCATAATTCGGCAAATTCATCAACTATCAGTTATAGCTTATTTTGATTAATCATCAGCAATTTTTATTGTAAATCCTACATTATATTATTATCACATATTCAAAATCAGAACCTTTTTGATATGAGTTAATCATTATGTACCATGGTTAATCTTGAAAAACTTTACCACAAGATTGCTCTACAAGTGATTGAACGATGCCATGGGGCAATCAAAATCAAAAAACATGGAAAAATCATTGAAGTCTATGATCCAAAACGTCATATTTGGAGCAATGGTTTGGCAGGTCTCATAATTAAAGAAGAATGTAAGAATGCAAATCTTAGAGACTGGGAGATTGCAAATGTTAGAAGTTATGTTATCAAGGAATTACTTGGAAAATCTGATTAGACTACTTTTCTAATTAGATGTGGTTCTTTTAGCATTATTATGTCATCTTTTTTTGATGACAAATCTACTTGTCTGAGATTTTGATTTGTAATAATAGTTAATGCTTCACATCGAGAACAGAGAATTGTTTTTCCATCTGATCTTTCTTCTCTTATGATGTATTTTTCTAACCTGTCTTCTTTTTCACAGGTGGGACAAAGTCTGGGTTCTGTTGGTGTTAAGATGATTTCTTTGATGAATATTGTCTTGCCCATATTTTGTACTTTCAAATTGATCAAAAAAGAGTTTGTATTGTCAATTGGCATCCAGCAATTCCACCTCAAACATCAAACCGTTTTAATTATTTGAGACAAAACGTTGAGTATTCTACATATTTCTCAATCTAGCCAATTAACAAGATATTGTATTTTTTACTGAAAAATATATTTTTGTAAATTTTAGATGGATTTTTTTAGAATTTCATTGATTGCTTTAGAATAACTATATGTGATATTCTCTTTTTGCATTTTTTTTGCCTGATGGATTCTGATCTTTTTATCTAATTCGTCATCAATCATTATGGTAACACGTTTTGCCATACTAAAATTTCCATAATTCCGTATTTATACAATATGTGGTTTTTCTGATTTTGATCTTTAACATTAGTTTTTGAAACTGATTCATCTCTTAATAATTTTTGTAATTTTATAGTTTTTCTTGAAAAAAATTATAATAAATCTTAAATACCAAAATGTTCTATACTAATTGATGTCGTTAGTTGTAAAACTTGGCGATTAGACTGCGTGGGCCCGCAGAACGAAAAAGGCAATCAGACGTTTAACGATCTGACCACGAGAGGAAATCTCTCAGAGTTCTGCAGTTAGGGGTTTACGCCTTTTAATTTTCTCATAGGTTAACCTGTAAATTTTAGCGTTGCAAATTTATCAAAACTAAATTTTAAAGAGAAAAAAGTACTATGTCACTATTTCGTCAAGACGTCCTTCTTCTTGGGCCCGTTTAATCTCCATGGCAATTCTTCTACCTACGCCAAA
>JAOTUX010000045.1 GCA_029863665.1 Candidatus Nitrosopumilus sp. | reverse complement strand
AGTAATAGAGTCAGGAGAACTGATAATTATTTCACAAGAAAAGATGACAATCAACAACAATCAAGCATATGTAACTAATGCAGAGGGATTCTTTTCAGCCAATGAGGAAAAATTTAATGTAAAATTTAAAGAGATTATGATTTATGATACTGAAAAATTTTACGTGCTTCAATATAGTAACGGTATAGATGACTTTGATTCACAACTTCCAAGATTTGAAGAGACTGTTGACTCTTTTGAAATATTATCTCAAGATACTTTACTAGATGAACCAATTAAAGAGGGAGGGGGCTGTCTGATTGCAACTGCTACGTATGGGTCTGAATTAGCTCCACAAATACAACAACTAAGAGAGATTAGAGACGGCAAACTACTACAAACAGAATCAGGAACAGCATTTATGAATACATTTAATCAATTCTACTATTCATTCTCACCATACATTGCAGATTTGGAACGTGAGCATCCTCTTTTCAAGGAGGCTGTAAGACTTTCAATTACTCCGATGATATCCACATTATCAATTCTGAACTATGTTGATATTAATTTAGAACAAGAGATGCTCTCTTATGGAATTGGAATAATTTTGATGAATCTTGGAATATATGTTGCAGCACCAGCAATTATCATATATAAAATTAGAAAATAATTTTACCAAACATCATCTACTTCATCAAGCAGTTTGTATTCTTTCTCAGTTTCACGCTTCATTAGCTTTAGTCTAGAAATATCTCTATCAAAGAACAAATCTATTGTCCAATCAAGAAACACTCTGATTTTTTTATCAAAGGTTGAAATTTTTGAGAGATACACATTTCTCCAAATTAACCATGCCCAAAATCCAGAGATATTCATTCCCAAGAATGTAGCAATTCCTGATCTCTTTCCGATAATTGCCATTTGTCCCTTGGAATGATATACAAATTTTTCTTTCTTAGAATTTTTAATTAATGCCTTTAAGTTTTTAGCTGCTATCTTTGCTTGAGCTTCAGCAATTTGTGCTGTTGGAGGAAATGGTCTTTGTGTTTCAGGATCTAAAAATAACGCACAGTCACCTGTAGCAAAAACTCCTGGAAAATCTGAAACTTCAAGATAGTCATTTATTATGACTTTGCCCTTGTCTGTTTTGAACATTGATCTTTTTATGGTATTAACAGGTGTTACTCCTGCAGTCCAAATCAAAGTTTTAGTTCTTATCGCATCAATCTTTGACTCATCTACTGGATCTTTTGGGTTTTCATCTAATGACTTTGTGGTTACTTCATTTCCATCAAAACTAGTTACTGCTGTTTTTAACCTAATGTCAATTCCTCTTTCTACCATTTTCTCTTTTGCAAATTCTGCTAATTTTTCATTAAATCCTGGCAAGATCATTGGTAATGCCTCTAATACAATAACTTTAAGATCTTCTTTGTGAACAGTAGGATAATGTTTTCGTGCATCTAAAAGCAGATCCATTAATTCTCCTGCAGTTTCAATTCCTGCAAAACCACCTCCCACTACAACAAAATTCAAAAAGCTTTTTCGAAGAATTGGATTAGTTTCATTTTCTGCTTGTTCTAGCATATCAATTACTCTATTTCTTAACATAACAGCATCATTAAGCGTCTTCATAGTATAGGCATTTTTTTCCACATCTGACATTCCAAAAAAATTCGTCTCACTACCTAACGCAATTACCAGAAAATCATAATGAATTGACACACTTCTTTTATCTCCAGTTCCCCATAGAGTTACCAATTTTCCATAAGGATCAACATTTTTTATTCTTCCCTCGTAAAACTTTGTTTTTTTACAGATAGTTCTAATGGGCAAAACTATGTGTCTTGTTTCAATCATTCCAGATGCAACCTGTGGTAACATTGGTGTAAATAACAGAAAATTATCTTCACTTACCATTACTAGTTCTATTTCAGGATCGTTTCCAAATTCAGATTCTAATTGTTTGGCACATTCTACTCCTGCAAAACCACCTCCCAAAATTACAATTTTCTTTTTGTTTCTAGCCAATCGCGTCTTTTTCACAAACTAGGTGCATATATGCTATAAGAATAATTTCAATAAACTTTAATGAAATCAGGCTCTCATGATATCTGAATGTAAGACATCATATGCTCTTGATGCATTCCTTTCATTTAGAATGATTATGATGCTATCCTGACTAAAAAATGCATTTACTAACTCAATTCCGTTTGCATGTAATACCTCAGCAACATAAGAAACAACATCTGATTGATTCTGTGAATCCGGTATTGAAATTCTAATCTTTGCAAGACCGGTACTGAACATATCATCTCTATTCGAAATGTTATTGAAAATCTGCCTGATATCGTCCATATCCTCAGCAAGGAATCTAAAAGAATCAGACACCCTGAAAAACTCATAATTATTGGTTATTTTGGAGAATTTATCTAAAATTACCCTAGGATCCATTCCATTTGAGTCCTTTATTGAGAATTTTATATCCATAATCCCATCCGTTAAAGCCAATCGGGCATTTTTTAAAATTGATTCATCTTTGACATCTTCTTTGATTTCAAATGAATCTGCATATCGTTTGATTGCAACTACTACTGTATTGAGATTAACCGAGTTCCCTAGAATTCTTTCAATCTCTGGCTGAATCTTTACTGCCAATGCTGTATAGTTTATCAAATCCATCTTCATACAGTCATAAATTGAACGATTTCTTGTAATGATCTCTCTTACAACTTCTGGTATGGACATACTTGAAACTCTTAATATTATTATAACATGTCAGTTATAATAGGATTATGTAAAAAATCTATAGAATTTTAATAATCTTTATATAATGTCATATATATTACATACAATAGGTGAATATGACAATGTTCTTTGATAGTGAATTTGATAGGATCTTCAAAAGAATGTCAAACTCTTTTTTTAACATAGATGACATTTTTGAAGAATTCAAGGGAAAGGATTCTGCTTCTGGTCCATATTATTACGGTTACACAATGACTGTTGGACCAGACGGAAAACCTGTTGTAAAGGAGTATGGTAACATCAAACCAGGCTTACTTCCAACTTCTGATACAAGAGAACCAATTGTAGATACAATTGTAGATGAAAAAGAAAAAGTAGTAAAACTCATAGCTGAGATGCCAGGAGTTGAAAAGACTGATGTCAAAATTGTTGTTGAAAATAAAATTTTAGACTTATCAGCAACACATGACGAAAAAAAGTATCACGTAAAAGTTCCATTAAAACACAAAGTTGATGAGAGCTCTGTAAAGGCTTCTTATAAAAATGGAATTTTACAAATAGTCTTCAAGTTAGTTGAAGAAGAAAAATCAAAAGGCAAAATGGTGGAGGTTGAATAAACCCCTCAAATTTTTTTGAGGTAATGATATGAGTGAAATTATTTTAAAAATAGATGAAATCCTACAACAACATGTTGGAAGGGGTAGAGCAATTGTTGATCCTAAAATAATTGAGGATCAAAAATGGAATACCGGTCAAATTTTAGAATTAACATATAACAAAAAAACACATGTAAAACTTTGGCCAGGTGCACCTGAAGA
Organism: Candidatus Nitrosopumilus sp.; assembly: GCA_029863665.1. Classification (GTDB taxonomy): domain Archaea; phylum Thermoproteota; class Nitrososphaeria; order Nitrososphaerales; family Nitrosopumilaceae; genus Nitrosopumilus. The sequence goes on along the minus strand of JAOTUX010000045.1, from coordinate 3,828 downwards.
ATATGGAACAGGAATAATTAAGATAGATGGAATCACAAGACAAAATATTGGGGCAGCAATAGGAGATAAAATTTCATTAAAATCAGTAGAGGCTGTAAATGCTGAACAAGTTATCTTGTCTCCTACTGAAAAAATTGCAGCTGAAGGATTACAAGAATATATGATTTACAATTATCTTAATCATGTATTTACAACTGGAGATTCAATATCTCTAAATACACAGATGGGTAGTCGAGTTCAATTTGTTGTTACTAATACCAAACCATCAAAACCAGTTATTGTTACTGAAGAAACAATCTTCAAACTTGGAGCAATGACAAAAGCTGTTGATTCATCTGTACCAAGAATAACGTATGATGAACTTGGCGGTCTAAAACGTGAGGTTCTAAAGATTCGTGAGATGGTTGAATTACCTATGAGACATCCAGAATTATTTGAAAAAATAGGTGTAGAGGCACCAAAAGGCGTCTTATTATATGGTCCTCCAGGTACCGGAAAAACTTTACTTGCAAAAGCAGTAGCTGGAGAAACCAATGCTCACTTTATTTCACTTAGTGGTCCTGAAATTATGGGTAAGCACTATGGAGAAAGCGAAGAGAGAATTAGAGAAATCTTTACCCAAGCCGAAGAAAATGCACCTAGTATTATTTTCATTGATGAAATTGATTCAATTGCTCCAAAGAGAGATGAAGTGTCTGGTGAAGTTGAGAAGAGGATAGTTTCTCAACTATTGACACTAATGGATGGTATGAAATCTAGAGGAAAAGTTGTGGTTATTGCAGCTACTAATCGACCTGACTCAATTGATCCAGCCCTTAGAAGACCAGGTAGATTTGATAGAGAAATTGAAATTGGAATTCCAGATGATGAAGGAAGATTTGATATTCTCTCAATTCATACACGCGGTATGCCAATTGAAGAAAAAGTAGATCTTAAGCAGATTTCAAAGGTTACACATGGATTTGTAGGAGCAGATCTGGAAGTATTGGCCAAAGAAGCTGCAATGAGATCTCTTCGTAGAATTCTTCCTGAAATTGATCTTGATGAAGAAAAAATTTCTTCAGAAATTATTCAAAAGATCAAAATTACTAATGAAGACTTTAGAGATGCATTAAAAGAAGTTAGACCAAGTGCATTAAGAGAAGTTCAAGTTCAAATTCCAAATGTTAGTTGGGATGATGTTGGCGGTCTAGATCAATTAAAAGATGAACTTAAAGAAGCCGTTGAGTGGCCTATCAAATACAAAGAAGCTTATGATTATGTTGATGTAGAAACACCAAAGGGAATTTTACTTCATGGTCCTCCAGGTACCGGAAAAACACTAATTGCAAAAGCACTTGCAAAAATGACAGAATCTAACTTTATCAGTATTAAGGGTCCTGAATTACTCTCAAAATGGGTTGGAGAATCTGAAAAAGGAGTCAGAGAGATTTTCAGAAAGGCACGACAAGCAGCACCATGTATAATCTTTTTAGATGAAGTTGATGCACTTGTTCCAAGAAGAGGTAGTGGAGGTTCAGAATCACATGTTACAGAAAATGTGGTATCTCAAATTCTAACTGAAATTGATGGGCTAGAGGAACTACATAATGTATTGATAATTGGTGCAACCAATAGATTAGATATTGTAGATGAAGCACTATTGAGACCAGGCAGATTTGATAGAATCATTAAAGTTCCAAATCCTGATGCGAAAGGAAGACAACATATCTTTGAGATTCATACAAAAAAGAAACCACTTGGAAGTGATGTAAATATTGCAAAATTGTTAGAGTTAACAGATGGTTTCAGTGGTGCAGAGATTGCTGCAGTAGCAAATAGAGCTGCTCTTGTCGCTTTGAAAAGATATGTTACTAGTGAATCTAAGAACGTCAAAGATGTTAAGATTAGTCAGCAAGATTTAGTTAATGCAGTTGATAAGATAAAGCCTCGAAAAGAAGAAGCACCCATTCTTAATACATAATAGTCTAAATACTAATGAAGATGAGACAAAATAATGAAACTCTATCTTGACTTTGATCCTTGCCAAGAATGTAATACCATGATGGCTGAATTGAGTAGTCCTGAGATGTTATTTGCTGATGAAAAGACTAGAGCAGATGAATCTGCAAAGTTTCTCAGACATCTAACATATAATCACAATGAAGTTGTCCAAGCTGTAATGGAAGATCTTCCAAAACAGAAAAGAGATCAAGAACCTGATTTCTACAAGTAATCCTCTTTTTCATTCTTAGAAATTAATAATCATATTGATATACAAAATTGTCTTAATATTACTGTGAAACAAAAATGAAAATGATTGTTATTTTTGGTTTATCTGCAATACTTCTTTTAGCTAGTCCTTTACAATTTATACTGGCATTTGAATCTGAACAAGAACCAGAACCACCACAAATTCCAGAACCTACTCCAGAACCAATCAGAATGCCAAACCCTGTACCCGTACCTGATCCATTCCCAGGAGAAACTGAATCCCAACAAATACAACGATTAACGAAAGAAAATGATGAATTAAAACAACAAAACATTAAGCTAGAGATAGAGATATCCACTCTAAAAACTGAAAACTCAAGACTACAATCTGAAATATCAGAACTAAATGATACCATACAAAATCTCAAAAAACTTACGATGGAACAAATTCGTGTAATTATGGATTTAGCAAATAGACTAAAAGAAATATTATTTGAAAAAATTCTTTCTCCTACAATTAACTTATAGAATTTTGGGGTCTACTCAATTAACTTTAATGTTTTTTTAATCAAAACAGTTCTATTTCTGATTGTAACATCACTAATTCCAGATTCTACTGAAAATTTTTTCTGACTGATTTTTTCACCATTCATTACACATGAAACATACAATGAAGCTGCAGCTTGTGCTACAGGATGTTTCCCAGCAGTAATCAACTCTTTTTCACAACGCTTTAGTATTTCAAATGCGTCCCGTTTTGTTTTCTCTTTTAGATTCATGTTATTTGAAATTTTTGAGATAAATGAAGTAGTATCATACTGATTAAGGTTTAACCCAATCTTTTTAATTATAGTTCTCAAATCTCTGGAAAGTATTCTTCTTTCAACATTCCCAGCGACTGCAATATCATCCAATGTTCTTGGAATATTATTTTCTCTACATGCTGCATACAAAGAAGCTGAAACTAATGAAACCGTAGTCCTTCCCCTTGTTAGTTTTGCATTTACAGCCTTTCTGTAAATATAAGCTGCAGTCTCAACCACATTATCAGGAATTCCTAACTTTGTTTTCATTCCATTCATCAAAGTAAATGCTTTGCTTAATGTTGCAGTTTTTCTTGACTTGCTTCTCTGATCCCATGTTCGTAGCCTATTGAATTCATATTTTGTTTTACCAGATAACGCTTTACCCGTAGAATCATTGTTTGTACCAATTACAGTTGATAGTCCTTTATCATGCATTGTAAGCGATGTGGCAGGACCCGTTCTTGATAGCTTCATAAAATCTTCTTGAGTGTAACCACTACTTTCATGTGATGTATCAATCATGTTTTGCACTAGAACAAGACCGCATCTCCCACAAAAAATTTCTCCTCTTTCAGAATCTGTTATTGTAGGGTAGGTTTCACAAGTATCTAGTTGACACTTGATATCATAATCACTAGAATAATTTTCTACCACTGTTAACTAATAACGTCATTTATCAAATAAAAACAAATTGTAACAGGTAATTTTATAACCAAAACAGAATTCTACAAACAAAAAATTCCTAAAACTTTTCAAAACAGAACTCTTACTCTCTGTACAATAAACATTATAATAAATGTTAAAAATAAAAAATTATTTGCTAATTGAT
>JAOTUX010000044.1 GCA_029863665.1 Candidatus Nitrosopumilus sp. | reverse complement strand
GATGATATCTTCCAAGGCGCACGTGGAGATTTTAGTGATATATTCGGTCGTAGTGGTGGCGGATTTGATTCAATTTTTGAATCCATATTCGGTCGTAGTGGTGGCGGATTTGGTTTTGGTCAACAACAGGGTTCTGACATCCTCTACGAAACTTCAGTAACACTAGAAGATGTACTTCATGGTAAAAAAATGGAAATTGATCTGCAAAAGCAGATTCAGTGTGATCTTTGTCATGGATCTGGTTGCAAACCTGGTACTGACAAGAAAACATGTGTTACCTGTAATGGTCAAGGACAGGTGCGCCAAAGTCGTAATATGGGATTTGCTTCTTTTGTAACTGCTGCACCATGTTCTTCTTGTAGAGGTCAAGGTTCTATCATTGAAGTTCCATGTGGTGAGTGTAAAGGACAGGGAAAGAAAAAGGGTTCAAAAAAAGTCACTTTTGAAATTCCGCCTGGAATTGACTCCGGTGATTATAATGTTCCAGAACAAGGAAATGAAGTTCCAAATGGTTCCAATGGTGATTTGATTGTTAGAGTTAGAGTACAACCTCATTCTCAATTCAATCGAGATGGTAAAGATATTTTTTATGATCACGATGTTTCAATGATTGATGCTACATTAGGCTGTGAAATTATTGTACCTACATTGGAAGGTACAGAAAAAATTAAAGTTGATTCAGGTAGTCAGCCAAATACTATAATCAAATTAAAGGGAAAGGGAGTTCCACATATCAATTCAAGGGGTAAAGGAGATCAATATGTTCGAATTGTAGTAAATATTCCAAAAAAACTCAATAAGCGTCAAAAATCCCTTCTCGATGAATTCCAAAAAATTAATGATTAATTGACAAAAAATGAAAATTGCATTAGATGTTGATGGTGTGCTTGCTGATGTAATAAAATCCTGGCTAAACTATAGTAATACAATTAGACCTAAAATCTCTAAACACAATATTACTGATTGGGATTTTTGGAAGAAACATAAAATCAATCGTTATGATTTCTATGCTGAATTAAGTTCTTGTTGGAAAAACTGGAATTCTATACCTCCTACTGAAGAAAATTTATCGTACGTCACAAAAAACCTTGCAAATTTAGGCCAAGTAGATATTGTTACTGCAAGAGAGCGTTCAACTGATTCTTTTGTAAAAAATTGGTTAAATCATCATAACATATCCTATGATGATTATATATCCGTAATTGATGGGCCTATGAAAGCTGATTTAGATTATGATGTATTTATTGATGATTCCCCCCTAAATGCACAAAATTTCCTTCAACACAATAAACAAGTAATTTTGTATTCACAACCTTGGAATCAACATGTTTCTGAAAATCGAATCAATAGAATTTCAAATCTTTCAGAAGCAATTGGTAAAATAAAATTTATTTAATCTTTTTCATATTTTCTAATGTTTACTTGATGTCCACTTTTGATATGAGTAGAATGAAGTGTTTTCAATAATTCTCCAATCTTATCCTCATTGTAGAATTTAATATTATAACATCCAAGTATTTTTTTACAATTCATACAATATATTTCTCTAAATTCCATTTTTTATTTGATCAATTGAATCTCATTATTTCACATTATAATAAAGAAACTTATTCTAGATTTCAAAAACTTACAACGCGGGAGTCGCCCAGCCTGGTCAACGGCGTAAGGTTCAGATCCTTATCTCCTAGGAGTTCGTGGGTTCAAATCCCACTTCCCGCATTACCATTAATTATTTTCTAATTTTTCTTTAATATTTTTTAAAAGAATATTGTTTACCATTTCACCTGATACTTTTCCTCTTAATTCTTTCATAGCAATTCCCATAAGTGGTCCTATGGATCTTTCTTTTTGATTTTTGATAATATCTTGATTCTTTTCAACTATTTCTTCAATAATCTTATCTAAAGTTGCTTCTTTTACGGCTTCAATTGCAGTATTTTTCATTGCTTCTTCAATCGTCTTTGATTTTCCAGCCATAATATCTTGAAAAATCATTTCAATTGATTCCTTGGTGATTTTCCCTGTTTCTAAAAACTGAAATGATTTTATAATTTCTTCATTTTGTAATAATTTTAAATTTAGACCACTTCTTTCTAAATTGGTAATTGAAGAACAAAGAATTGATACAACAAATGTAGGGTTGACTTTAATTTTTTCAACTATCTCTTCAAACAATCCAATAAATTGTGAATCAAAAATTTGCTCTGAAAGTTGAGGATTTAATTCATATTTTTTTTGTAACTCTATAAGAGATTCATCCCATGATTTCGGAATTTTCTTTATAGCATTTTCAATTTCTTCATTTGTAACTAAAATTGGTGGAATATCTGTTTCTGGATACATCCTGGATGCACCAGGACGAGGTCTTAGAAACACTGTTTCTCCTGTTGGTGTAGCTAACCTAGTTTCTGCAGGAACTCCATTTTTTGCATCTGTCAGTCTCATTATTATCGAATCAATGGCAAAGTCAATTTTTGAAGATGGCGCTGCAATTATCAAGAATGCGTCATTTTGATTAGTTTTTAAAATATTTCTCACAATTATAATATCTTCATTTTCAATTCCATAGTTTGGCAGTTCATCAGAATGAAAAACGCCTCCTATACCATAGAACTTTACTAACTGACCTATTTCTTTTCCTAATCTAATTTCTTCATGTGGTGAATATCCAAACATTCCAGCAAAGTTCTCAATTTTTATTGCTTTGATAACTGAATTGTCTTTCAATGATTTTTGAATAATTTTGGATTTACATCCCTTCCAATCTTTTGTAATGTCAAAAACATCCCTGGATTTTGATATCTCCTTAAAATTTGAATTTTTTAATTTTTCTGCAATTTTGACTAATCCATGCTGTCGTTTAGCCTCAAATTCCACTATTTTTTCCAGTTGATCTAATTGTTGAACTCCTTTGACCTCAACAACTCCTCCGCCATTTTTTACTGAAACATTCACATCTTGTCTAATAGATCCAATTCCTCTAGTTACTTTCTTTGTACTACGTAATAATCTCCCTAAAGATAATGCGATTTTTTTAATTTTTTCCGGTTCTCCTTCCACCGGCTCTAAGGCAATCTCTATGAGTGGAACTCCAAGACGATCTAAACTATATTCTCTAATATTCCCTTTATCTCCAAGAAGTTTTGCTGCATCTTCTTCAAGACAAATTGATTGAACCCCAATTTTTTCCCCTTCTACATCAATATAACCTCCTTGTGAAACTAACATAGTTCTTTGAAACCCAGTTGTGTTTGAACCATCAATTACAGTTTTTCTCATTGGATAAATCTCACTAAAAATTTTTGAATTAAGTGATGATGCAATAATAAATACCAGTTCTTTTGCATCTTTATCTAAATTATGAGGTGGTTCTTCATCTTGTTCAACTAAACAACTATTTTCTGAATTTGCATAGTACATTATTGTTTTTAATTTAGATTTTTCAAATAATGCTGCAGGATCATATTCTCCCAATTCACTTTTTACTGCTCGTAGTTTTCTTTGAAATTTTATAGGATATTCTTCAGATTCTGTTGGTGTACAGCTACAAAAAAGCTTCTTGTTGGTTGCTAATTGCTGATGAATTTCTAATCCCACCTTTAATCCTATATCATTTATAGTAAATTTTGACATTTTTCACTTTCCTTAATTTGTTAATTCTGATGCAATATTTTCTAGCATAATTTTCTTTATTTCATCTCTATCTTGTGAGTTGCCCGTTATCCACATTGCTTTTACTAATGCTGTTTCTGGAATCATATTTTCAAGTGGAATTATGCCTAAATCAAGTAAATCACGACCACTTTCATAAACAGTCATTCTAACCCTACCGTCAATACATTGCGATGTCATGCCTAAAAATATCCCCTTTTTGTATGCTTTTTTTACAGTTTCATACATTGTTTTTCCAACGTGACCTAACCCAGTTCCCTCAAAAATTATTCCGTTATACCCTGCTTCTATAATTTGATCAAGTAATCTTGGATCATATCCTGGATGATATTTTACTAAAGCAATTTTTGTATTTAGATAAATTCTTGGTTGATATTCATTTATTTTAAAGAAATTTTTAGTATTCTTTTGTATCTCATTTCCTGTAATTATAAATGCCGGAAGATCCCCGATCGTTTGAAACGCACCTCTTTTACTTGTATGATTTTTTCTTACTCTTGTCCCAATATGACATGCTACTGTATCATCATTTTCATCTTGATGCATTACAATGTAGACTCCTTTTGTATTACTTTTTGTGATAAATTTTGTTGCTCCAATCAAATTAACTGCTGCGTCTGATGAAGCTCGATCTGATGATCTTTGTGAACCTACTAATACAATTGGAATTGGGAATCCTGCAAGTGCAAATGAAAGAAATGATGATGTATAATGCATAGTATCTGTACCATGTGCAACAATTATTCCTGCATACTCTGATTTAGAATACTCATTAATTTTTTCTGCAATTTTTAACCAGTGTTCTGGCATTATATTTTCAGAATACTCTGAGAATAAAACTTCGGCATCTATGTTAGCAATTTTTGCAAGCTCTGGAACAGACGAGTTTAATTCATCTGCTGTTAATACAGGTGTAACTGCTCCTGTTCTATAATCAATCTTACTTGCAATTGTACCTCCAGTTGATAATAGTAGAATTTTTGGTAACCCTTCTATTTTTTCTATCTTTTCATCTTTTTCTATAATTTTTTCTGTAGTTTGATTTTTTTCTATCTTTTCTATTTTCTCAATTTCTAAACCAACATTGTAACCACTTTTTAATTTTAAAACAATATGTTTATCATCACTGTGTTCATATCTTGGCATGATCATGCCTGAATAATTAATATCTGCAATAATTGTGACTGAATCCCCTACTGAAATTTGATTTGTCTTTAGAAATTCTAATGAATCTCCTTCATATCCCCTATATTCTGACATTTATGAGATTTAGATTTGTTATTTTATTAAAACTACCTGTAATAGGAGGCTACTAATTTTTCACCTAACTTAAGGTCTTTTTGTTCTCTAACTTTCTTTACTGCTTCTTCAAAATGTTTCATTGTTACTTTTGCATCAATACTAGTTTTTTCAATATCTTTGACATCTGGATGTGAATCTAAGAATTCATGAATAACTAGAGAAACTGCAGTATTTGCAATAGATGCTGTATCTGCACCACTAAGACCATCTGTTAATTCAGCTATTTTATCAATATCCACATGTTGAGGATTATTCTCTTCACTAATTGTTGGTATCTTTTCAGCGTTTATTTTTAATATACTTTTTCTACTTTCTTTATCTGGAAGTGGAATTTGAATAATTTTATCAAACCTACCTGGTCTTAGTAATGCTGGATCAATCATGTCTGCTCTATTTGTTGCAGCTAAAACTATAACTCCGTGCATATTTTCCATTCCATCTAATTCTGTAAGTAATTGACTGACAACTCTTTCAGTAACTGCCGTTTCTCCACCTGCTCCTCTAATTGGTGCAATTGAATCGATCTCATCAAAGAACACTACACATGGTGCTGACTGACGTGCTCTTTTGAAAATTTCTCTTATTCCTCTTTCAGATTCACCTACCCATTTTGACAATAGTTCTGGACCTCTTACTGAAACAAAATTTGCTTCACTTTGTGTAGCAACTGCTTTTGCAAGTAGAGTTTTTCCGGTACCACTTGGACCATGAAGTAATATGCCCCTTGGCATGTTATGTCCTAATTTATCATATAATCCTGGATATTTCATTGGCCATTCAACAGCTTCTTGTAACTCTCGTTTGACATCTTCTAAACCTCCAACATCTTCCCATTTTACATCTGGATTTTCAATGAAAACTTCTCTCATTCCTGATGGAGTTACTTCAATCAATGCTTTTTGGAAATCATCATGATTTACAATTAATTTATCCAAAGTTTCAGGTGGTATTTTTTCTTCTTCTAAATTAAGAATAGGTAGCAATCTTCTCAAACATTTCATTGCAGCTTCTTTACAGAGATATTCCAAATCTGCACCTACATATCCATGACTAACTGATGAAATTTTATCTATGTTGACATCATCTGATAATGGCATATTTCTACTGTGAATTGCAAGTATGTCTTTTCTTCCTTTTTTATCCGGAACTTTAATTTCGATTTCTCTATCAAATCTACCTGGTCTTCTAAGTGCAGGATCAATTGCATTTGGTCTATTTGTTGCAGAAATAACAATTACTTTACCTCTTGCTTCTAATCCATCCATTAATGACAACATTTGAGAAACAACTCTTCTTTCAACTTCTCCAGTAACTTCTTCTCTTTTTGGTGCAATGGAATCAATCTCATCGACAAAGATTATTGATGGAGCTTTTTCTCTAGCTTCTTTGAAAATTTCTCTTAATCGCGCTTCACTTTCACCATAAAATTTACTCATAATTTCTGGACCTGAAATACTGATAAAATGTGCATTACTTTCATTTGCAACTGCTTTTGCAAGTAGAGTTTTTCCGGTACCTGGAGGACCATACAATAAAACACCTTTTGGTGCTTCAATTCCTAACTTTTCAAAAATCTCTGGATGTCTTAATGGAAGTTCAATCATTTCCCTAACTTTCTTAATTTCATCTGTTAAACCGCCAATGTCTTCATAGGTAACTTGTGGGACTCCACGTAGTGTCTCTCCTTTTTCTGCAATATGGAAAACTGTTTTTTGTGTAACTAAAACTGCATCAGCTGCTGGTGTTACTCCTATAACTTGAAAAGTTAAACGTCCACCAAAATATGGAACCATTACATTATCTCCTTTGATCAAAGGAACACTTTCTAAAGCATCTGCAAGATATCTTTCATCAATTGGGGGAATTGCTTCTAATGGTGCAACTACTATTTTTTCTGCAGCTACTGCCTTAATTTTTCTAACTGAAATAGTATCTCCAATTGCAATTCCTGAATTATTTCTACCAAGCCCGTCAATTCTAATGATTCCTTTTCCTTCATCAGATGGATATAGAGGAAGACATTTTGCAACTGTCCTTCTTTTTCCTTTAATTTCTATAACATCTCCAGTAGATGCATTAAGAGTATCCATGGAATCATAATCAATTCTTGCTACTCCTCTTCCAACATCTCTTGTGTATGCTTCAAGAACTTTGAGAGAAAGTGCATTTTGACTCATACTGAAAAGTCCTATGTCTAATTTTTATACCTTTGTGGTGGTTTTCTCAAGTAGTAAGAAACAATCACAAGCTTAAAATTCTCTGTGCGTAGGATACGATCAACTTGGGTAAGAGACCATTAGTTAGAAGGCGTGGCCGTGGAGGATTTCAGTTTAGGTCTACATCTACTGGAAAAGTAGGTTCCAAGGCAAATTATCCTCGTTTTCCACTATCAGAACAACATACAGGTAAAATTATTGATCTAGTCCATGAACGTGGTAGAGAAGCACCATTAGCTAAAGTTCGTTTTGAAGATGGATCTGTTTCCTTTATTCCAGCTGTACTTGGAACCAAAGTAGGCGCAACTTTACAATTTG
>JAOTUX010000043.1 GCA_029863665.1 Candidatus Nitrosopumilus sp. | reverse complement strand
GGCATTGACTGGGGAGCCAATCACAAAGATTAAAAAAATTGGAGATGCCGTATTTAGCGGCACTGTAAACGTTGGAAATCCGTTTGAGATGGAAGCGCAAAAAACAAGTGGAGAAAGCCAGTATGCAAAAATAGTTCAGATTGTAAGAAAGGCCCAGCAAGAAAAGGCACCCCTTCAAAGATTGGCTGACAGGTATGCTGTGTGGTTTACCCCAATTGTCATTGCAGTAAGCCTGGCAGGCTGGGCCATCACGCAGAGCACAACTACAATCCTTGCAGTGCTGGTAGTTGCAACCCCGTGTCCCCTGATTTTTGCAACACCTGCTGCAATAATTAGCGGAATTAACAGGGCAGCCAAACACAACATTGTGATTAAGACCGGCTCTGCAATAGAGAATCTGGAAAAGGCCAAAGCCATGCTGTTTGACAAGACAGGGACCATTACGTTTGGGTCTCCAAAACTTGAAGAGTTGAGGCCAATAGGGAATGACGTATCTTTTGATTCTCTTCTGCTCAAGGTTGCAGCAGTAGAGCAGATGTCATCGCATCCGGCTGCCAGGTCTGTCTTGGCTTTGACTGAGAACAAACTTGGCAGGATTCCGACTCCTGAAAACTTTCATGAGACACCCGGAGCCGGAGTAGAAGGAGATGTGGATGGACAGCATGTGGTGATTGGCTCTGAAAGCATTTTTGCAAAAACAGATGTGAAGATAAAACAGGACATTCAAGATGTCAAAAATCAGATTGATTCAGATGGAAAAATGCTGGCATTTGTAACAATTAATGGAACCCTTTCTGGAATGCTCATTTTCGGGGATGTGATAAGACCCGGTGTCAGTTTGATGATTGAAAAATTGAAAAACCTTGGAATAAAACAGACTGCGATACTGACTGGGGATAATTCAGATAATGCAGAAAACATCGCACGAAAAGCAGGCATCTCTGCAGTGCATGCAAATCTCTTGCCTGAGCAAAAGGTATCCATCGTTAAAAAAACCAAAGAGCAGTTTGGCAACGTGATCATGGTAGGTGATGGAATCAATGATGCTCCTGCTCTGGCGACTGCGACAACAGGTATTGCAATGGGGTCAAAAGGTACGGCCATTTCTGCTGAAACATCAGACATTGTACTGATGGTAGATGATGTCACAAAAGTGGTTACTGCAGTTGAAATCAGCCAGAGGACAGTCAGGATAGCCAAGCAGGGGATATTTATCGGATTGGGTGCAAGCTTTGTCCTTATGGGTTTTGCAGCGATGGGACATATCGAACCTGAACATGGCGCGTTACTGCAAGAGGTATTGGATGTGGCAGTAATCCTAAATGCGTTAAGGGCCAGATAGAACCTGATTTGGTTTTTTTACAGTTTAATCTTGGCAAAAAATTACGGTTTGGGAAAAATCTAATCTAAAATTTGAAAAAAGAGAAATAATGGAAAAATCAAGAAAACAGTGATGGTGAGAGTTGTAGAATGTTTCAAGTGTGGAATTACAGAGAAAGAAGCAAAACTAGTTTATGCTCCAGACAAACCCGTATTGTGTGAAAAATGCTCTAAAACATAATTGATAAACAATTTTTAGAATTTGTATTTTGATCTAGTTTATAGTTTTTTGGAAGGTATGCCTCTATCCTGTACAAATTCATACTTTTTTTAATCACAGGTTCAATTTATCTTATAATTTTTTGACTTTCAATCTTGTTTGAAATTCATCAGGATTATTGATCTGATGAAATAATCTCTGACATATTTTTGTGATTATTATTTAATTATGATTTTTAGTTCCACGTGGGCATACATTCAATCATCCCCGATTAAAACATGAAGTGTAATTAATGCAATCAACAGCAACAGCAACCCAAACTGTCCGTGCAGTAATCTGGTGAAAATCTTGGTGTGCCTTGATGATGTGTATTTCAGCAAAATCCCGCTTATCATTAACACAGTCATGGTTATGGCAAGGGATAATGAAATGGAATCAAGATCATTTACCAAAAGTAATCCATGTGTCATTCCAGCAAAATAACCAACAGAGTTTAGAATTATGTGAAAGTTCAGAACTGGTTTGTAAAACTGGACTGCCTGTCTTGCCATTAATAATGACTGCCCGCCTGCACGAACGGCATACTTTCTCCACTTGTTAAACACGATAAACGGTAGATTTGCAATGACTCCCGCACCAATTGCCACCCATCCTAGATTTTGTACGGCATCCTCTGAATCATCGTCGTCTGCAAATGCCGGAATTGGTGCTAAAAATAATAAAAGAAAAATAATCTGGATGATTTTTGCATTCATTTAATCACCTCGATGTTAATTTGGGTTTTTTGGTCTTGTAGATTTTGTATCCAGTGTATGCAACAGATCCTACAATTACTGAAATTGTTCCATACAGGATTGCATCAGAAATTCCTCCACCCAGTGCCAGTCCTTCATCGTCATCGTCTTCACGTTCATCTTTCTCATCATCCTCATCTTCATCTGCAAATGCAATTGGAGACGCTGTAACTAGAGAAATTGTCAAAAGAAAAAATAAGACAAGAGATGTGCTGTTTTTGCCTTTCATGCTCTTGCCTCCTTTGCGGCAATCTTTCTCTCTGTTTTCATCTGGAACAATGTCAAAACTGAACCCAACACTATGCCAGACTGGAGTACTTTGGATACAATTCCCAAATGTCCAATGCTTCCTGCCTCCATTCCCAGTGCAACTGCCAAGTCTGTTCGAGTCACTGCATAGAGTGCCATGATTCCAATGGTTCCAGCTATTGCCACAACATATGGAACTGAGCTTGTCTTTTTACTGCTGAGCATCAAGTATGCAACTGGAATGTATGCTATGGCCACTGCCAAAAAGAACGGGCCTTTTATCATGTCTTGCTCTTCAAATAGTTCTTCTGATGTCTCAACAAAGTAAACTGCAGAGGTGGCTATCATAAGACCAACGACAATTCCAACTAATGATTTTTTATTCATGATACTATTACGTGAAAGTGGATATAATGCGTATTCATCATTCCCATTTTTTGGGAATGGCTTGTCATTCTGAAAACTTTTGCCAAAGCCTTGCAATCTTGTCTTCCATCTTTACATGCTCTAGTTTGTAGGAAAGATTGCCTTCTCTGTATGTTACAATAATTTCATACGTCCAGTTTTTGTAATAGCTTTCATCAAGACCTTCAAGTGTCCTTACAACTTTGGTTTTCTTTATAATTTTTAGTTCTTCAAGTTTTCTTGTTTTGCGATAAGCAGTTGACTGTGAAATATTTAGCAGTTTGGAGATTTGCTGTATGGTAAGTTCTGTTTTTGTTAACAGTTTGATTATTTCCCTGCTTTGCTTGTCAGACAGTATGGATAGGATCTCATCAGAATTATCTCTAGTGTCATCTGAAGTATTTTCTTCTAGATTATCATCCATTTCAGCTTCGCTTCACTGCAAAGATGAGCGCTATAAAACCTGCAATCTCAATTCCTTCCTCTAAAATTTCACCTATCACGTGATCCTGAAATACAGATACAATATCGCCAATGATTGTATCTCCTATTACAATTAATGAAAAGCCAAGCACCAAAAGAGCCATTGGAGGATATTTTGTCTTTTTGAATGCCTTTGCTGCAAGATATACAAGTGCAAAACCTACAACGAGATGGATTGCCAGTAATGCATAATGGATTTCTTGGACCAATCTAGTTTTTTTCTCCAATTTGACTTTGGTTTTTGGATTTAAAGGACATATCTATCATTCCCATAAATTGGGAATCGTTTTGATTTTGAATGGATCCACGTGGGTCTTTTATTTTGGTCACTAACTATATCCCCCTGCATGTTGTGCTCCCAACTCAATTTGAACCATTCATCACAAATTTTTTTCCTTTTAAGCAAATAATTCATCATTTTTCGTGAAAATTAATTTCCGTTCATCGCATGATGGATTTGTATTTTCAATTCCGCTGATGATTGGAATTGCATTTATCATATTTGCAGCATTGATTGGAATATCGCAGGGTTTTGTAGAGGTTGGGGGTTTGCTTGTACCTGAACTGATCACTGACATGCCGACTTTCTTTGACTATGATGATGTAACTGGCGACATGATACTTGATGGTGATGGCAATCCTGCACCAAACGAGAGAATTGATCTTTATTGGTTATTGGTGTCCATCTCAGTAATTATACTATTTGCAGTAGCAATGGTTACAGTACTGGGTTATGTATTTGAGATAGTGAGATGGATTCATCCCGGCACTGCCATTGGAATAATAAAAAAGATTGTCTTGTTTCTGATTATATTTTTGGTGTTTCCGTTTGTCTGGGATATTTACGCGATAATCATTGAGAATTTTTCATTGTTTTTATTGGATCCGTTTGGAACAGGAGATGATCCGTCAAACAGAACTCTGGAATTGTGGCGTGCCATGGGAAGCGTAATCCCAGTTGACATCTTTGACCTTGATGCATGGGCCTCGGCATTTACGGATCCTGGTACGTTTGCTCAAGGGATGATGAAGGATGTTTTCCTGGCACTGTTCAAGGGATTTGCAGTAATGTTCATGACTGCAATGATGTTCATCATTTCCACAATACGGATTTTGCTGACAATAATCATTGCAATGTCAATTCCGTTATTGCTCACACTGAGTCTGATTCCAATGTTCAGGTCAGTCAAGGACATGCTGTTTAAGAATCTGATAGGACTGAGTATTGCACCAGTCTTTTCAGCACTTGTGTTGACTACTGGCTTGGCATACCTTGACTCTACAACACTTCCTGCAATGCAGGACTGGTTTGCATCACTTGCAGTAGGCTTTCTTGCAGTGTTCTTCCCTGTAATGCTTGCACCAATGCTGGGAAACATTGTAACTCAGGTCGGACAGATGATGTCCACTGCAATTATGGCAGGTAGTATGGTTGGAGGGATGGTGGGACAGGGTGCACTTGGCGGTGTTGCCAAGGCTTTGGGCAGTACAGCAGATAATGCTGTTACAATGGCTGGAATGAGTGGTGCAACAGCAGGTCTTGGGAGACTTGGAGCAGGTGGAGGAAACTTGGGAATGAAACCACCCGTCTCTTCACAGGAACTGGGAATGGCAGGAATGAGTTCTACATCTCCTTCAATGGGCCGTATGTCAAGTGAAAATACGCCAATGGCATTTGGAAATGATCCATTGACAAAGACACCTGGAGTGATTGAGCATACGCCAATGTCATTTGGAGAGAAATTTAAGACAGGAATGAAAGGAGCAATTTACGGCGGAGGTACAGGTCTTGCAGCAGGAAGTCTGAGGGCAGCAGGTCATGCAATGCATGTGGATCAGGCAGTAAATCCGATGGTTCATGACATCCAAAACGCTGGAATGAATAAGGCATTTGAAGCAGGACAGATCAGCAGTGCAAACCATTCACTCAATGACATTTCAAAATCCATGACAGCAATGGAATCGCCGCAAATCAATGTGGAAACAACACAAGCCGTAATGCCTGAGACTGGAGAATCAGCCAGGTTGATGACAAATCCAGGAGATACGATTACCAGCATGGAGAATCTTGACAGAGTTCACAATAGATTTGATACTTTGGTGGGACAGCAAGAGTATTTGAATGTCCAAAGAAATAATGTTCCACACTTTGAATCACTAAAGCCCGAAATTCAAAATCAGATAGATCAAAGACTAGTGGAACAGCTAGAGAAGCATCCATTCAGTGCTGAGAAAATTGTTGATGAATTTAGAGGAACAAGAAGAAGAACTTTCCAAAATAAACTCTAAAAAAATTATTTATTTTTCTTTTGTTGTTTTTCCCAATCTTTATTTTCTTCTTCCCATTGTTTCATCGTCTTTTTGTATTCTTTGGGATCATAGGGTCTGCCCACGTTGGCTCTTAAAATATTCAATGGCATCTTCACTAAACCTATCATAAATTCACAAGCAAACAAATATTCCTGTTCAGTAAGATACCTTCCTAATACACTAATCCAAGATTCTGATCCCGTAGTATACAGATATGCATTTTCTTGAGTTTCAGGTTTTAGAGTTCCTTTGACAATTTCTTTAGTTAGCATCACATCATATAATGTTGGCAAGGCATACCATGTTGGTTGTTCTTTATCATCTTTTTGTAAAATAGATGGCAATCCACATCTAAACTGAATCTTTTCTTCTTCGATAATTATTCCAATATTTGCAATGTTTTCCATTTCATATTTTACTTGAATATCTCTAGTTCTTGAATTTTCTAACTGAAAGAAATAATCATTTAAGGTGACCCAGGAATTTCTTTTCTCATCGTACCATGCATCATTCCATATGTGTTCGTCTGGAATGTTTTGAGGTATATTTGGATGCCTGAAAAATTCCATTTTCTTGGAATACTCTATTGCCTTTGTAAGTTCTGCAATGTTTGATTTTACTTTTGATGTTTTTTCTATTGCTTGTAATCTTTCTTGTTGCTTTCCAGTAGTTTCATCAAAATTATTTTCCAGTTGTTCCCATGTTTTTTGATTCTCTTTTAGTATTTTTTCCAGAAATGGAATTTGAACTCCTTCACGGCATTTCTGATTCTTTGGTGAAAGCATCAATTAGAATAACCTCCATTTGCATAAAAAGACTTTAGATTCATAGAATGCCAAGATGCGACATCTGAGCTCTCTTTTAAAATCATTTTAATAAAATTCCCGGATGTTTTGAAATGGGAAATATTGGTTGACCTAATTTTGGAGAATAAAACCTTAGAAAATTAAATTTGAAAGAATGTTTGTATGGTTGATATTTGCATATTTTCATGTTTACAGTGGATGCTAGCATTTGAGATTCAGAATGACATTCTTTACAAAGAAGAATACCGTTATGAAAGACAAATTCCATTTCAGGATATTTTGATACTGGAAAAATATGATGAACCTGTTTACCTGGCCTATGACACAATTGACACACATCATTATCTCGTTTTTTAATATCTTTTTTCCATGAAGAATAGATAATCAATTGCTTCCTCAAAGAAATATACTTCATTTCTCTAGAAAATATTCCTCTTTGATGTAACAACGTCCATAATACAGATCATCTTTTGTGCTTGAATGTTTCTGAAAATTTGTTTTAGCATATACTATAAAATACCGTACAGTATATATTATTTACTCTAGATTGTATATAATTAAGATAATATATAATGTTGTGTATGACTACACAGGTTGGGAAAAGTAGTCAAGGTAGAACAATTAACATGTTTGAGATGTGATCATTTATGGTGGCCCCGATTGAACAAAGAAGGAAAGTCTGTCATTCCAAAAAACTGTGCTAAATGTAAATCACCTTATTGGAATAAACCCATAATGCGAGAAAATGTTAGTGAATCAAGAAAAAAATTACATTAGTTTTAATCATTTAGCAAAATTCAAACTAAATTTTTATGAATCTTTAATCTATTTTTGTTAAATCTGATTATCAAATCTGAAATTGTCAACACTGACAGCAATCTACAAATAATGTTATTTAAGATAATTTTCAAATGAGTTTAATGTGATATGACAAACTGTTTTATTTTTGAATATCATGTAAACATTTTTGCTTCAAAGATTTAACGATTTCTCAATGTGTAATATTGTAC
>JAOTUX010000042.1 GCA_029863665.1 Candidatus Nitrosopumilus sp. | reverse complement strand
TAGAGAAAAGACACAGGATGCACAGATTACAATGAGCATTCGTGGAATGATGCAATCAGATGACAAACCAAGTATTTCTTTTGATCAGATAAAATCAAAACATGACCATCTCACGCAATACTCTTACAATTACAATTCCTTTTATCATCCAAAATACAAAAAGGCAGGCTCACCAATTACAATCAATCACACAAAAAAGAACTATCCCAGACTATCCATGTTTGATTTGCGATTAATTCCAAATCCTAAAAAGTTCATGACGCAATCCATAAAGGATTATTTTGAAAAAACTATACTCACTGCAGAATACAAGACAAGAAAACCAATGCCATTTCTTATTTTGAATCCAAATGAACTGTCATTATTTGTCCATCTGCCAAATCCCACTACAACTAGAAATATTCAGACAACACGGAATGTATCCTTGCCATCCAAACTAGTAAACAAGACTGGATTCAATATTGGATATTTTGAGGAATCAAGGAAAATCTCATACGGTATACAATGTAATCTAGTTGATGAACAGTCAGCAATAGTATCACCTATTGATTTTTCACGTCACATCTATTGCGTTGGAGGAACTGGTTCTGGTAAGACGTCTCTTATCAGAATCATTGCAAAGCATCTTGAAGAAGCAAATCTTAACGGAACATTCCCCAATGCTTTCATCTATCTTGACCCAAAAGGAGAAGATTCTGAAAAGTTCATCCAGCAGTGCAGTAACAATTCAATGAATAGTGACATGATCCATTATCTGGAACCATTAGACACTGGATTCTCAATTAATCCCCTTGAATTACCACAATATTCTAAAGGAAAAAGAGACGAGACAGTGTCACGTTATGTAGGATACTTTTTAGAAATGGTAAAGGAATGGTACGGACAACAACAGACCTTTGTCCAGATGGAGAGAATCTTTCGCGTATTATTATTTTACATGTATTACAAAAATGACTCTCCAACATTTATTGACATGTATGATATTATCATCCAGCTGCAAGATGAGGGAGAAAAATATCTGCAAATAATGTTCAAGGCTTTGGGTATGCCAGGGGATGAACTAAAACAAGCACTCTCATCTGTTGCATCACTGAAACCTGACTCTTTTGTTCCATTACTAAACAGAGTAGAACAATTTGCAACAGATCCAATCTTAAAAAAGGTATTCTGCCAAAGACACGGTACAGTATCATTTGAGGAGTTGATACAGCCAGGCCATTACACTATAGTTAGAATATCTACATTGAATCTAGCTCACCACATACAACCATTAGCAATTCAAGCTTTTGTCATAAAACTATGGTTTACAGTTTTGGAGAGGGCGTCGAACACAAACGAAGATGACAGATGCCAGGTGATTCTAGCATTGGATGAATTCCAAATTGTAAAGGATTTGCAGATTCTACCACTGATACTATCCCAGGCAAGATCATATAGATTGGGATTGTTATTGGCTCACCAGACCATGGCACAAATTGATGACAAACTACTAGAAGAGATTGTAGGAAACTCAGGAACTCAACTTGCAGGACGAATCTCAGGCAAGGATGCCTCCAGACTAGGCAACATATGGGATCCTAAATTCTCAAAAGAGTTAACACAACAGATGGCCTCCCAGGAAGATTTTCACTGGACATACAAGATGAGGGCATCCCCAGGCCAGGAACAGCCAACTCCCATCCAGTTCTGGCTACCATTGCCACCAGAGATAACAAACACTGATGAGCAGATGCAGCAGTTTATCGCATCTCAAAAGAGAAAATACCATACAATTGAGCAGTCCACCACATCAATACTCTCAGAATCTCAAACTGAATCAATAAAATGGATGAGATACATCAATGTACCATTGCCTGAGCATATGCAGTGGCAGATCATGCTTGTACTGCATCAAAATAACTCAGAGCCACTCCAGCTTGGCCAGATAACTGAGAAGCTAAAGGCAAACCAAAGAGATGATGTGTCTGATGTATTACATGACATGGTTGAGAAAAAGATGTTAGATGTAGCGAATGATGAGAACAGAAATACAAAATATGTCTTGTCTAAGGATACAAAATCAAAATATTTTACATTTGATAGTACAAAGATTGGCTCAGCTGATGACATTCCATATCTGACAAAAAAAGCAACTGAGAGCTATCTGGAAAAGAAATATTTCATAACAATTGCAGACCAGACAGTAAAAAAAGATGAGGACAGGACTGATCTGATTGCGTACAGTTACGAGACTGACAAGGCAATCTCAGTAGAGATAGAATCAGCCAGTGAGCTTGCATCACATCCAGAAGCTGCAAGAAAGAACATGGTAAAATGGAAAGATATGGGTTTTGCAGCTTATCATGGTTGGTCAACTAGTGAGAGAATAAAAGAAATACTAGAATCCCAGATAGAGCAAGAAAAAAGAGAAAATGTATTGGTGTTTGTAGTTTAGAAATCTATTCCATCCAATGGATTTGGACTATCATCATCTTTATTTTCTTTAATTTGTATTGATTGTTCTGTTTGCTCTTGACTTTTTGATTGTTTTTTGTTTTCCTGATGTTGAGATATTGTTATTGTCTGATCATCTAGCAGTCCAACTTCCAACATCATGTCTTCTGTGATATTCAATCGTTTTACAATCGTTGATGGGATTGTTACATACAAGGAATACTGATTGTTTCCACCCAACCAAGGCCTGATGATTGCAATTGTCTCAATCTTTTTCATGAAATGGTATGAAAATATCTCATTTAACCAAAATACTGTACGTACTTTACATACTGTATGTATTGTACTGGGAAAATACTGTACGTACCGTATGTACTGTACATACTTTACTGAATTACGGGCTAATCAGGCACAAAATCAGCCAAATTCTCCAAAATCATCAAAAATATCAAAAGTTCGCAATATACTGTTTAGCTATAGTTTTACATTTTATTTTATTTTTCATTTCTTTTTTAAAACAATATGGATCGAATCATCTTTTTCCATCTCTGTGTATGTTTTCAGTTCTAAAACCTCATAATCTTCTTTAACCATATTTTCTAATTCTTTTGTTTCATAATACTGGAAAAGTAATCCTTCAAAGTTTTCTGTCTTACTTCCTTTCCAAAACGAATGAAATAAGATACCATCGGAATTCAAAACCTCTTTCTGTCTTGAAAGTGATTTTTTTAGATTATCTCTAGTCAAATGGTGTAACACCTTGTTTGAATATACACAGTCAAACTTTCTGTTGTCTGTTTGTAAGGTTATGGCATCAAGTAACATCAAATCAACATGATCCTTATTTTTTTTGTATCTTTCAAGAAACAAACTAGAATTATCTGAACCTGTTACTGTGTAGTATTTTTGTAATATGTCAAGATCAACTCCAGGACCCATTCCAATTTCCAGTACTGTGGACTTGTCAGGCAGATATCTTCTTAGGATTTCAATTAATTTACCTCCATCATATCCTTTGGCCATCTGGATGTATTGGTTTACACCGTTAATGTTATCATAAAATCCCATACGTTAGTACCCTCTCTATTTTAATTAATTTTACTATAACCTATATTTTATGATTAATTTTTTCCTTGAATCTTACGATTCTATAATCTATATTTTCGTGGAATCTTTTTTCTATATTTTCGTGGAATCATTTTTTCTTTTAATGATGAATCTGTTCTGAATCTTGTTTTATAATTTAATTAATTCTCTTAGAAACTAATTTTAGATAGTTTGACATACCATAATGAACCCTTGATAGTTGAAAAATCTACATCTCTCAAGCATTGTCCTGAATGTAATGAAACAATCAGAGTTGATACTGAAATTGTAAAAAGCCCTAAAGGTAAATGGATTCATCATACATGTGATAAAGAGCCTGGATATAACAAAAATAAAAGAATTGAACTAACAGACTTTTGGAATCTAGATGATTAGTAATACCATTAAATTATAAGATAGACTAAATCTTACATTATAATTTTATGATTGATGTCTTTTCTAAAAATTAATTATAGATGTATGTATGAGGATGATTGTACAAAATGCCCCTTATTTCTGATGTAGTTAATGAGCGAAAACTGTGGGTAGTTATCAGTACTAGAAAAAAAGATGATTCTGTAAATGAATTAGATATTGTCAAACCAATGACTGAGGAATTAAATGAACGATGGTATAAGAAAGGTGATTTCTTATGGGCAGGAAGATTTGATGACGATAAAACCAGCATGGTTATTTTTGAAGCAACGAAAGAAAAAGCAGATAATTACTTTGAATCCTATTCTAAGATTTGTTCAGGTTCGTTAGATGTCAAGATCCATCAATGGGACGCCTTACCATTGTTTACTATTCTTGAGCGATTACAAGGGAAGATATAATTTTTACAATGTTATCTGATTCGAAGAATCCAAAACCGAACGTTAGTTCGAGTTAGCCCTCAAAGTCTTGACAGACAGTCTACGATTTTCTTTACGAGTCAACTAATCTTAAAGGAACATTTTTTCATATTTTGTAAAAATCAATGATCAAATCTCATACAGCTTCCATGTTTATGAAATGATCTTCCATCATAGTTTATCTTTTCATAAAATGAAATTAATTCATCATCACAGTCAAGGATGGTCTTGTAACAACCGCGTTTTTTGGCCTCTTCAAGCAATGATTGAATGATTTTTGTAGCTATTCCTTTTCCTTGAAATTTTTGGTCAGTTACAGCGTCTTCAATGTGTCCTACTTTTCCTAAATTATGGATAAACTTTGGTTCAATTACTAGTGTAGCTGAACTAACTATCTTTCCCTCAACTTCAGCTACTCTTATAATATAATTTGGATCTGAATCAATCTCTTTGAATCTCTTTTTCATCTCATCTGGATTAATTTCTCCTACTATAGTTAATGACCTTAATGTGTCTAGAAATCCATTTGTGAGATCACTTTCCCTCAAATCTCTAATCATCAATTTACAAAAAAACCCACACGTAATAATTAATACTTTTATGTATACTAATCTGTATCTGAAAGATCAAATAAAACAAGATCCATTCAGACGATTAAAAATATTCATAAAGAAATAATTTTTCCAAATTTGTTTTCATGTATAAAAAAACTAAATTAGTTTAACTAACATGTTGTATTTTCGAGAATAGTTTTGATGTATGATGTAATTCTACATGTTATAGTTGATATTTTATGAATAAAGTACATCTCAATTATAATTTTTAACAACTGGTTGAGACTAGAGTGAGTAATTATCTAACTCTATTAATAAAATTGTACATGATGGTATAGAGATGGAGAAATTTGGAACCATTACATTTCTTTTGTTAATGTATATCCTGAATGTTTTTAATAAATATTTAGGCATGATTTACACACAAAATAATTTTTTAGATGCATCAATTTGTTGATGTTATTGTTTAGCCTATGATTAAATCAAAAAATGGAAATGTCCTGAATATAGTTAGACATGAAAGAAACACATGACAGGAAATACAAAGAGTTAATTTATTTTGAATTTAATTTTTTCAAAATTTCATCATGTATTTTTGAGTTGGCTGAAACCAAAGCAGAACATCTTAATTGATTTTCATCCAGACCTATGGGATTTCCCTTCAAATCAGTCACTATGACACCCGAAGATACAGTTAATGGAAATGCAGAAAATAATTCCATCGTTTTTTCATCATTAACTAATAATGCTTCTATTTCACCAGAACAAACTTGGGCTACACATCCAGGACCGCCATTTGGAAAAATAAATTTAGTTCCATACAAAATTTTACTAAATTTCTTAATAGTAGTAATTAGATATTTTGGTTTCATCATATATGTGGCAATAGAGGATTCCTTTAATGACACACATTGTGAAGGTTTGAGTAATCTGGTTTTTTTCAGTTTTTTTCTTGATTCAAGTACAGCCTGGAATGACTTTCCTTTATCTGAAAAATAAATCGTTTTATCATTCAAATTAACCACATAAGCAACTATTGGGCTTTTATTTTCATCATATACTGCTATGGATAAATACCACATTAAATTGATGTTTCTTTTGAATAGGCTTGAGCCATCAAATGGATCCATAACAATGTAGAAACGTTTTCCATTTCCCTTGATTGTTTTCTTTCCTATCTCTTCTGAAATAATTACTGCATTAATTTTATTAACACGAATTTTTTGTATTAGAATTTTTTCAGCAATTCTATCAGCTATCATAATATCTTTGTTTCTACGCTGAGAAAGTCTGTCTGTTCTTCTTGCCTTGTCTCCCAATTTATCAAGTTTGATTATTGAATCCCATATTACATCTAAAAATAAGTCTGACCAATTTACTTTAGTTTTATTATCCATTAAACTATTACACTGATCTTTGGTATTAAATAATCGTACAGATAGAATTGATTCATCTTATGGGTTTAACATCCGTGTTTCCATAGTCCCAGTCGTCTGTGGATCCATTGCGTGATGATCTTACTGCTAATCCATATTTTGAATTTACAAAAACTTCGCCGTCATTTTCAATTAGAAATTTCATGCATGCTAATGTTCCTAGCCAATGCACTCCCCCAATCATCATGGCTAGTTTTTTATTATTATATGGATTTTTGGTTAGTCCTATGATTCCTGCTCTTGCAAGTCCTTCACGTTCTAATATTGATCTGCCCTCATATCCTAATCTAACATCCAATGGATCAAATTCATCGCCTAATGTTATAACATAACTATGTTGCTCGTGTTCCAAACTATGATTTACTATTTTTGAAATTTTATTGACTTCAGGCGTTCCTATTGTTATTATATTATATTTACTAAGAATTGATTTTTTCTTATCTATTACCATCGAATCTAGATACATCTCTGGAGTTTGCATGTTATAGCTATTTTCAAATAATTTAGAACTCAATTTGCCTATTAACAGTGTGTCAATAGTTTTGGCTTGATTGTAATGATTCTTTTTTGGAATATATTGATTAAGAATTTTAAAATATTTTGGCAACACTTTCTTCATTTTATCCCGTTCAGTATTGTTTATTGCAAGATCTGTAATTGCTCTGTGATATGTGTCCCCAATTATTATTATGGAATTTTCGGCAAAGGGATGAGGCCAATCAATCATTGAGTGCTGTATATTTGGTTTCTCCAAAGGTAATTTTTTTCGTTCATAACCAGCTGCTGGTTTTCTGAAAATTTCACCTTTGAATAAATTTACATCAATATCTCTGTATAGTGGACGCTCAATTGGTTTATTCTTATTTTGTATTCCAAGTGATCCTAGTAGACGTTTACTGGGATTTTTATGGGGTGCATAAACACATGATAAACCAAATTCAGCCGTATTTGCAATAGCTATGTAGCTATATGTTTTAAACCCATCACTTTCTGCTGATTTTTTAAATGTCCTCTTGGCAGGATTATTTGCAATCACAAAAATTGTATCAACATAATTTCGAATAGATTCTAAAATTTTGGAATCTGTAAAATCATAACATACCAAAACAGCAAAATCTCCAAAGCCTGTGTTTATGTATAAATTAAGATAATTACCAGAACGCATCTTAGGTGAATCATACTTACTTTTATTTTTCTTTGGACATTGGAAACTTTTTCCACTTGGTGTGATCACCATAGAGGAATT
>JAOTUX010000041.1 GCA_029863665.1 Candidatus Nitrosopumilus sp. | reverse complement strand
GATCATTCATTATCTCCAAATATTCACAGTGCAGTATTTAGAGAATTAAATTTAAACTGTTCATATATTGCATATAGAATTCCCAAAGAAGAATTAGCAGAAGGAATTGAAGGGCTTAAAAAAATTAAGATTACAGGATTTAATGTAACCATTCCTCATAAAGTAGAAATGATGAAATATCTTGATAAGATGGATGAGTCATGCAGTCTAATTGGCGCAGTAAACACAGTTACAAACAAGGATGGAGTTCTTAAAGGATACAATACAGATATGGATGGTTTTCTAGAACCTTTAAAGAAAAAACAACTAGACATTAAAAAGAAAAAAATACTTCTCTTAGGAGCTGGAGGGGCAGCAAGAGCAATAGTTGCAGGGTTTGCAAAAGAAAAAGCAGAAAGCATAACCATTGCAAATAGAACATTAGAGAATGCCAATAAATTGTCAGAATTTGCAAAAAAAATTGGATTAAGTGTAAATGTAATAAAAATTGAAGATGTTAAGGATTTAGCAGGTAATTATGATATTATTGTCAATGCAACATCAATAGGACTAAAAAACGAACCAAGTCCAATTTCTTTGGAATCCATTAATGAAAAAACAATAGTTTATGATATTGTATACAGACCAATAAATACAGATTTTATAAAAAAAGCAAAAGAAAAAAAAGCAATCATAATTTTTGGATATGAAATGCTTTTAGGTCAAGCGACAAGGGCATTTGAAATTTGGCACGGCATGGAAGCACCTTATAATGCCATGAAAAAAGCGTTGTTAGGAGGGTTTTGATGACAAAAGTAAAGGCTACAGTACATGGAGCAATTTCACTAGTAAATGCAATAGCCAATCAAAAAGGAGCAACTCTAGGAATTTCATTAAAGGTAGAAGCAATAGTTGAAACAAGTCAAGGTAAAGGAATTGTTATTAAATCAGAAAACAAAAGTCTCAGTTCACGTCTAATTAACAAAACAGTTGAAAAAATTGTTTCAAAAAAATATTTAGAACAAAATAAAATTATAATTACACTTAATTCAGAAATTCCTACCGGATATGGACTCAAAAGTTCAAGTGCGATTTCATCTGCAGTGGCATTAGCATGCGCAAAAATTTTTAAACCAAAATACACAGATCAACAAATTTTGCTGGCAGGAGTTGACGCATCAATTGAATCCAATGTAAGTATCACAGGAGCATACGATGATGCTTGTTCATGTTATTATGGAGGATTCAATGTCACAGACAATGCAAAAAAGAAAAGGATTCATTTTGAAAAAGGTCCTTCTAATTTAATAGCAATAATATTTATTCCAAAAAATAGAAAAAGAGGAAACTTAAAAAATCTTAAAATTCTCTCATCAGTATTTGAAAACGCATGGGAGTTAGCAAGAAAAACAAATTATTGGGAAGCAATGATCATTAATGGATTAGCTACCACATACATCTTAAATTCAGATTCAAAAATAATTATAAATTTAATTGAAAAAGGCGCACTAGGAGCATCAATTTCTGGAAACGGGCCATCAATAGCAACAATAACAAAAAAAGAAAATGAAGCCAACATCAAAAAAATATTTTCAACATTAGAAGGAAATGTAATTGTTTCAAAAGTTAGTAACAAAAAGGCTGAAGTTTATGAATTGTAAAGTGGAAAAATCAAAAATTACAGGTCAAATAGTTTGTCCTCCGAATAAAAGTTATACACATAGAGCAATTTTTCTTGCATCACTTGCAGGAAACAATAGCAAAGTAGAGAATGTTTTGTTTTCAGCAGATACTATTGCCACAATAGAGGCTTGCAAAAAATTTGGAGCCGAAATTGAAATCGTTAATTCGTCAATCATTGTTAAAAATTCAATAAAATTCGACACAAACGTGCCTGAAATCGATACAGAAAATTCTGGAACAACAATAAGAATAGCATCAAGTATTGCTAGTTTGTTTTCTAAAGAAATTACACTAACAGGAGATTCCAGTCTACAAAAAAGACCCATGCAACCACTCTTAGATGCATTAACAAGTATTGGTGCACAATGTAGTTCAACAAATGGAAAACCACCAATCAAAATCAAAGGGAAAATATTAGGAGGAGACGTAACAATTCCAGGGAATTTTTCTAGTCAGTTTATTTCAGCATTATTAATTTGTGGTCCTCTAACAGAAAATGGAATTAATCTTACCATAGAAGGGAATTTAGTATCAAAGCCATATCTGGATGCAACGATTGCAACAATGAGAAAGTTCGGAGTGTCAGTCCAAACATTAATTCCATACAAGAGATATAACATACCACCACAAATTTACAAAAGCACCACATTTACGGTTCCAATTGATTTTTCAAGTCTTGCATTACTTCTTTCAGCTGCAGTATTAAACGGAGAAGAAATTACAGTTAAAGGCAGTATCGGGAATCTTCCACAGGGAGACGAAGTTTTCATTGATATTCTAGAACAGTTAGGGGTTACAGTAGATGTTGATGATGAAAAAATCAAAATCAAATCTTTGATAAAATTAAAAGGAGGAAAATTTGATTTGAGTAATTCTCCAGATTTGCTGCCACCTCTTGCAATTCTAGCATTAAATTCATCAAACCCAATTGAAATAATTAATGTAAAGCATGCAAGATTAAAAGAAACAGACAGAATTGCAATAATAGCAAGAGAGCTTGTGAAACTAGGAGTTAAAATACAAGAGAAAGAAGATGGTTTAATTTTAGAATCATCAGGAGATCTTAGAGGAGTAGAATTGAATTCTGAGAATGATCACAGATTATTCATGGCATTTTGTATTGCTGGAATGCATATAGGAGGATGCATCATAACAGATCCAGAATCAGTCAAGGTATCATATCCAAACTTTATTGAAGAAATGAATCGTCTAGGTGCAAAAATTCAAGTAAAATAGTATAATTTTCAAAAGAATGTCTAAAAGGAAAAAAGGCGCGACTCCATATAGAGTGAAAAGCTTTCTCCTCACTCACAACGCTTTTGCGTAGATAACATGTATTTTTCGTAGAGCCGCGCAAATTATGGGTTAAAATTTACACGTTTTACCATGAAATATGTATGTTATTATTATATTTAAGATTATATTAGAATTATTTCATGAAATCATCTTAAATATTATAATATTTAATCATACGTAATAAATTATAAAAAAAATCTGGATCAAGTAAAAATTTTTGAAAATTTTCAGAATGAGGAATTATAAACATGATTCAACTTTGACAAGATATTGCCGGGTAGTGCTATTGGTCAACGTCTTGTTTTAACAAGTTTTGGTGAAAGCCATGGAAAGTCTATTGGTGCCATATTAGATGGATGTCCTGCAGGATTAGAAATTAGTGAAAAAGAAATACAAAAAATGTTAGATTTAAGAAAACCAGGACAAAATCTGATTTCAACTCAAAGAAAAGAAGGAGACATTGTAGAGATCATTTCAGGAGTTTTTAGAGGTCACACTACAGGTGCACCAATCACAATGGTAATTTGGAACAGTGATCAAAAATCAAAAGATTATGAGAATCTAAAAACAAAATTGAGACCGGGACATTCAGATTATCCTGCAATGATAAAATATAATCATTATAATGATCATAGAGGCGGAGGGAGATTTTCAGGAAGATTAACTGCAACTCATGTTATGGGAGGAGCTATTGCAAGAAAATTACTCAAAGTAACATTAGGGATTGAGACAAACTCATACACATCACAAATTGGGAAAATAAAAATGGAAAGAGAGTTTAATGAAAAAATAATTAGTTCAATTTATAAAAATGAAGTAAGATGTCCAGAAAATAAAACTGCAAAAATAATGAAAGCA
This sequence comes from Candidatus Nitrosopumilus sp., assembly GCA_029863665.1. GTDB lineage: Archaea > Thermoproteota > Nitrososphaeria > Nitrososphaerales > Nitrosopumilaceae > Nitrosopumilus. Next base: position 4,041 of record JAOTUX010000041.1, on the reverse strand, counting down.
TCTATTTTAGATGCAAGAAAAAAAGGAGATTCACTTGGAGGAATAATTGAATCTGTAACAACAAATGTTCCAGTTGGATTAGGAGAACCAATTTTTGGTTCATTAGAATCAGATTTAAGTAAAGCAATTTTTTCAATTCCATCAGTTAAGGGAATTGAATTTGGTTCAGGGTTTAGAGGTTCAGAACTTTATGGTTCTGAGAATAATGACTTGTATACAGTTAAGAAAGGAAAGATAATTACTAAAACAAATAACTCAGGAGGAATTCTTGGAGGCATTTCAAATGGAATGCCAATTACCATGAGAATTGCATTTAAACCTGCATCATCAATCATACAAAAACAAAGTACGGTAGATATCAAAACTAGAAAAGAAACAATTCTTCAAGTTAAAGGAAGACATGATCCATGTGTCGTACCCAGAGCCCCACCAGTAGTAGATTCACTTGTAGCCTTAACCATAGCAGATCATGCACTTCTTGCAGGGAGCATAAAACCAGTTTTGTAAAAATGTCAGACATTAACGAACTCCGAAACAGGATGGACGAAGTAACTTTAGAGATGATAAAGATGCTGAAAACTAGAACAAACATTGCAAAAGAGATTGGAGAGATTAAAAAAAATACAGGTAAGGGAATAACAGATGAAATACGAGAAGACAATTTACGCGGAAAAGTAATTGCACTGTGTAAAGACATAGATCTTGATGAAGCAATTGCGACTAAATTTTTAAATTTTCTATTAAATGAATCAATAAAAGTTCAATCAACTAACAAACAAACACATCTTTCAATTTTCTTAAAAGCAAAATCACTTGAACAGGAAGGGAAAAAAATTATCCACATGGAGGTAGGAGAACCAGATTTTTTGCCACCAACTATTGTAAAAAATGCTTTGGAGGAAGTATTTGACAAAGGTTTTCTAAAATACGGTCAGGCAAAAGGAATGCCAGAGTTTAGAGAGTCTCTTGCAAAATACATATGTGAAAAATTTAACACAAACATCACACAAGATAACATTATAGTCAGTCCAGGTGCAAGATTCTCAATTTTTACTGCAATCACAACACTTCTCAATCCAGGAGATGAAATGATTGTAATTGAACCGGCATGGCCTGCATACAAAGATTGTGCATTAAATTCAGGAATTAAAGTTAGAACCATCAATACGACTATAGAGAATAAATGGAAACCATCCTTAGAGCAGATTAAAAATGCAATCAATTCAAATACAAAAATGATTGTGCTCAACTATCCAAATAACCCAACAGGTATGATACTTGATGAAAAATTGCAAGACGACATAATTGATCTAGTTAGAAAAAATGATCTCTATGTACTAAGTGATGAGATATATTCACAATACGTAAAAACTAGTTGGAAAAGTATTCTAAGTTACAACTATGAAAAAAGCATAGTTACACAATCCTTTTCAAAGTCCCATGCGATGACAGGATTCAGAATAGGATATGGAATTGCAAGTGCAAAGATTATTGAGAAAATGGCAAAGTTAGAAGCATTATGCCTAACAAATGTCTCAGAACCTATTCAATATGTAGCCATGAAGGCACTTGAGGCAGACATATCCAAGAATACTAATACAGTACAAAAAAGACTAGAGGTGTTGACAAAAATGGCAAGAGAGATGGAATTAGACTTTGTTGTTCCAGATGGAGCCATGTACATTTTTGCACGAATCAATCAAGAAGGATTCGATGGAACACAATTTGCCAACAGTACTCTAGAAAAAGGCTTAGCAATAGCGCCAGGCGAAGGGTTTGGAGATTACAAGAATTTTATCAGAATTTCTGCATGTCAAGATGAAAAAATATTGGTAGAAGGAATGAATATACTAAGGGATATGATAAGTGAATAATAATGAAGAAGATGACAGTTATTGGTGCAGGAGGTCAAATGGGACAATGGTTTGCAAAGTATTTTACAAGCGAGGGTTTTGAAGTAACTGGTTACGATTCAGAAAATAAAATTACAGGAAAAGACATAATACAATCAGATTCTTTGGTAGGTGCAATTTTAAAAGCAGACTATGTTGTTTTGTGCACACCTACAAGAAGAACGCCAGAAATTATAAGATTGATTGCAAAAGAAATGAAACGAGGAACATACCTCATTGAAATTTCATCTGAAAAATCTAAAGTAGTATCATCATTATCAAAGATGCCAGATAAGATTAATCCTATATGTATACATCCAATGTTTGGTCCAGGAATAAAGACAATAAAAGGACAAAACATTATTTCAGTTCCAATTAAAGATGCAAAAAAAGAATTAACAGTTACAAAATCATTATTTGAAGGAGCTAACTTTGTCACAATAGATGCAATTGAACATGATAAAAAAATTGCAGTAATTTTAGGACTTACACATTTAATGAATGTGGTATTTGCAAATATTATTTCTAAAGACGAAAAAATGCACCTCACAGAAAAAATGTCAGGAACTACGTTTAGAGTACAAAAGACATTAGCAGAAAGCATAATGACAGAATCTCCAGAATTAATCGAGACAATAATTGCCAATCCAGAAATTCGAAGAGTTGCAGAAGAGTTTTGGAAAGATATTGGCAGACTACTCACAGCAGTTCAAGAATCAAAAACAGAAGAGGTAATCAATTACATCAAAGAGTGTCAAGAGAGACTAGAGAAATATAATGACATTAATGAATCATACAAGAAATTAACAAAAATGGTAAAAGCCGTTGAAAAATAACGGAAATGCGCTCAACAAAGATAGTAACATCTTTCATTAAAGATGATGATAGATTATTGATTCTAAAGAGAAGTAATAAAGTAAAATCAATGAAAGGCTTATGGGCAGGGATTAGTGGGATAATAGAAGGAAATGAAGAACCATTAGAAAGAGCAAAAATTGAAATTTTTGAAGAAATAGGAATATCAGAAGATAGAATTACACTTGTTAAATCTGCAGAAAAAATGAGAGTCAGTTCCTCACAATATGAAAATCATGAATGGGAAATATTTCCATTTTTGTTTGAAGTAAAAAACATAACAGTTAATCTGAATTGGGAAAATATAGAATTCAAGTGGATAAAAGTTGAAGAATTGAAAAAATATCAGACAGTTCCCAGTCTTCAAAAAGTATTATTCAATCTGTTGTAGATTTTTATTTTCTTTTTCATACTTTTTTTGTTGGGGTAACATCATGTAAACACATGCACCACCGCACATTGTACAAGGAACGTTATTTCCAGGATGCTGTCCAGTTCTACTATGAATTTTTGCTGCTTCTTCAGGATCAATAGACAATGCAAGTTGCTTTTCCCAATCAAGAGTACGACGAGCTTCAGTCATTTCCATATCCCATTTTATTACTTTATCACGAATTTTTACAAGATCTCCAGCATGAGCAGCAATTCTATATGCAATCAAACCAGATTTAACTTCCTCAGCATTGGGCAAAGCTAAATGTTCAGAGGGAGTAAGATAGCACAAAAGATCTACACCTTCACTCGCTGAAACTGCAGCTCCAATTGCACTTGCAATATGATCATGACCAGATGCAATATCAGTTACCAGAGGACCAAGAACGTAATACGGTACATCTCCAATTAGAGATTTAGCCAATCTAACATTAGCTGCAACTTCATTTAATGGAACATGTCCCGGCCCCTCAACCATTACTTGAATATCTTGTTCGTGTGCACGTTTTGTTAATTGAGATATATTGATCATTTCTTGGACTTGTAATTCATCGTGGGAATCTAAAATGGAGCCAGGTCTAAGTGCATCTCCAAGGCTAAATGTAACATCATATTTTTTGGCAATTTCCATCAGATAATCATAATGAGTCAAGTAGGGGTTTTCTTTGTCATGTTTTAACATCCATGCAGCAGTAATTGTTCCACCTTTACTTACAACACCACCATATCTTTGGACTTTTAGAATTCGTTTTGCAATATCTTTTGTAATTCCACAATGAATTGTAGTATAATCAACCCCATCTTTTGCATTATTTTCAAATGCATTTAGATAATCGTCTTCAGTTAAATTCAAGGGATTTTT
>JAOTUX010000040.1 GCA_029863665.1 Candidatus Nitrosopumilus sp. | reverse complement strand
CTTATTCTAGATTTCAAAAATTTACAATGCGGGAGTCACCCAGCCTGGTCAACGGTGTAAGGTTCAGATCCTTATCTTCTAGGAGTTCGTGGGTTCAAATCCCACCTCCCGCACTACATATAGGGTGGAAATACTTAATATTTCGACATGTATAGTAATATTGTTCCCTAATGATTCCAAAAGAGATTCAAGAAAACATTAACGACAAGTCAGTCAAGAATTTCCTAAAGGGATTTCATTCTGATTCAACAAAAGAGTCATACTGCAAAAAGCTTGTCCAGTTTTTAGAATTTCACCACAACATAACAGCTGACAAGTTACTTTTACAAGCAAAAAAGAATCCAAAAACTATTCAGCATATGATTATTGATTATGTGGAAGAAAGAAAATCTAAAGTAAGTGGTTCTACTTTACAGCAGACAAGGGCTGCACTAAAGCATTTTTTTGAGATGAATGACATTGAAGATGGAATAAACTGGTCAAAGATATCCAAAATTATTCCTCATGCAAAAAAGACAGGCAATGACAGGTCACCTACAATTGAGGAGATTCGCCTGATGCTAGAATTAGCTGACACCAGAACAAAATGTGTAATATTGATGTGCAGCAGCTCAGGAATTAGAGTTGGAGCATTTGATGGAATGACTTGGGGAGATATATCTCCAATTTCTCAGAAACATGATGATGGAGAAAAAACCATACTAGCTGCCAAGCTTACAGTTTACAAGGGAGAACGAGAAGAATACACCACATTTGTCACACCTGAATGCTATGCTATACTTGAACAGTACAAAAAATCAAGGGAATCAATTGGTGAGAAAATTACTTTACGATCACCACTAATCCGAGATTCCTGGGACAATAACACGTATCGTAAAGACAAGAGAAAAGAGCCCAAAATGGCAAAACCATTGGCATCTAAAACCATAGCCAACATGATGGGAGAATTCCTAAAGAAAATCAACCTGCGAGAAGGTAATTCTGGCACATATGAATTCAAGCAGATTCATGGATTTCGCAAGTTCTTTAAGACCAATGCAGAGCGTGCATGTAAAACCATAGATGTTGAAAAACTGATGGGCCATACTGAAAACTATTACAAGCCTTCTTTGGACTATCTTTTGGCTGAATATGTCAAGGCTATTCCATACTTGACAATATCTGAAACAGTTGAACTCAAAGACAAGATAAAGCAGCAGATGGTCATTAGCGATAAAAAAGTAGGTGAGATTGAGCGGGATAATGTATCTTTACAAGACAGGCTAAACAAGCTTGAGAGCAGTTACGGTTCACTCAAGGAGATACTAGAAGATGTTTTGCTCGCAAGAACAAAATCAAAATGATTTATTTCAGTTAGGTTATTCATAATGTTAAACAAAGTAGAATCTCTTTAGTTTATGACATTCAGGAATTATTCAGATGGCTCATTGATATTACTATGATACAATTGTTAGAAGAAGAAAAGATCAAAAAATCAGATTTTATAATTACAGAAAATTATCACATTAGATTGGGAGAAGATGTTGCTAAATTATTGATAGAGAGAATTAATTCAAACTTTAATACGAAATATTATTACAAAAATGGAAAGAATTATTCGTATCAGATTATCCTCCACGATAATTTACAGCAGTTATCTAATTTCATTGTAGAGAAAGAGAAAGAATTTGATTTCGGCATTCCCAAGATAAAACTAAACAGAAATGATGATATGAAATTGAGAGAGAAGATCTTGAAAATGACTCCAGAAGAAAGAGAAAGATTAGGAATTAACAAATCAACATTATGGTACATCAAAAAGAATTTGAAAACAGGAAAAACAGTGAGTATCTATGACAAGGTCATTTCAAAAATTCAAACCATTTAGTAATACTCACCAAAAACTTTTTGAATTTATTTTCAAAACTTGAGTCTCGGGACACGGTTTTCCCGAGAATATGGAGTCTCGGGACATGGTTTTCCCGAGAATATGGAGTCTCGGGACATGGTTTTCCCGAGAATATGGAGTCTCGGGACATGGTTTTCCCGAGAATATGGAGTCTCGGGACATGGTTTTCCTGAAACCGAAGATTTTTTCCCGAGAGGTTCCCGAGAGTTCTAAAACTTTCCCGAGAGGTTCCCAAGAGTTTAGAGCCTCAGAAGCGATTTCTTCGAAACTTTCTTGATTTTTTCCGAAACTATTGAGTTTCGGAACCGTATTTCCCCGAAACTATTGAGTTTCGGAACCGTATTTCCCCGAAACTATTGAGTTTCGGAACCGTATTTCCCCGAGAGTTTCCGAGAGTTTTTCCGAAACTATTAGAATTGTTTCGAGAAATAGATTTAGATCTTCCGAAACTTTTCTGAAATTTTTCCGAAACTTTCAGTTTCGAGAGTTTTCCCTCCAAAACTATATCTCAGAACATGATTTTGTTGAGATTTTGAGGTTTGTGAGGCATCTTTTTGATTTTTCCCCTATACTTGGCAAGGGGTTTTTCCCAGAGTATTATGGAACGGATTTACTTCGAAATTTAGCAAACAGATTACTGATTATCTCTAAAAAATACTACCCTTCTCCTTTACGCCTTATTTTATGAATAACAGCAGTAATGTAAAATATCAGAAATACCTCAAGTTCTATTTATGAGGAAAGTTGTTTTTCAGTCTTTTGAAGAAGCAAGAAAGTTTGCACAGACATTAAAAATTAGTAATCAAACAGATTGGAGAATCAATGTAAAATCTGGAAAATTTCCTGACGATATTCCTCGAGATCCTCCATCAGTCTACAAAAAAGATTGGAAGGGGTGGGGAGATTGGTTACGTGCAGGAAAGAAACCAGAGCGAGAAAGTACATTTCTTACTTTTGAAGAAGCAAGAGAATTTAGTAACTTATTGAACTTGAAAAATAACAAAGAATGGAGGAAATATTGTAGTTCCGGAATAAAACCAGAAAACATTCCATCTAATCCTGAATCGGTTTACAAAACCAAAGGCTGGAAAGGTTTTGGGGATTGGTTAGGTACTGGAATTGGTTCTAAACTAAGTTTTTTGCCCTTTGAAGAATCTAGAAAATATGTGCACACATTACAATTAAGTGGAAAAGAAGAATGGGTAAAATATTGTAAATCAAATAAAAGACTCCTGGAAATTCCAGCAAGTCCTGATAGAACTTTTAAGAAAGTATGGAAAGGATGGGGGGATTGGTTAGGTACTGGGATAATTGCAAACAAAAATCTAGAATTCTTGCCATTTGATGAGGCAAGAGAATTTGTTCATTCTTTAGATTTGAAAAATCAAAAAGAATGGTCACAATATGTTAAGTCAGGCAACAAACCAACGAACATTCCAAGTACGCCAACTAATACTTACAAAGATCAATGGAAAGGATTAGGAGATTGGTTAGGTACTGGAAGAAAAGCAAACAAAAATCTAGAATTCTTGCCATTTGATGAGGCAAGAGAATTTGTAAACTCCTTAAAATTAAAAGGTCAATCTGATTGGAATACATTTTGTAAATCAGGCAACAAATCTGATAACATTCCTACTGCCCCAAATTCTACATACAATAAGAAAGGTTGGACAAATTGGGGCGATTGGTTAGGTACTGGGATAATTGCAACAAAAGATAGAGAATATTTGCCGTTTAATGAGGCCAGAGAATTTGTTCAGGGTCTTAAATTAAAGAGTGATCCTGAATGGAGAATATATCGAAAATCTGGAGAATTGCCTCCAAACATACCCTCTAATCCCAATAGAACATACAAAAATCACGGATGGAAGAATATGGGAGATTGGTTAGGTACTGGGATAATTGCAACAAAAGATAGAGAATATATGAAATTTGATGAAGCAAGACAATTAGTGCGGGAATTAGCAAAAAAATACAAGATAAAAAATCTTAGAGATTGGATTGAATTTAGTAAATCAGAAAATAGGCCTAAAGGGATACCATCTGCTCCATGGTGGGTTTACAGAAAAAAACATACAAAAATAAAAAAATTAGCATAGGGATTTTGAAGAGCCCATAGAATTTGTACAATTACAGGATTAGAGAATCACGAATAGTGATAAGAGTACTGCAAATCAGAACAAAAACTATGATATGTCAGCGAATCCTCAGAACATTTACAAAAAATTAAAGGGATCTAACTTAAAAGATTCTTTTAAAAGATACATCTTATTGTCAAATTCTGAAGAACGTAATTCTTGGGTTGATATCTATGATTGGCTTGGAACTGAAGATCCCAACTGGTCTCCAAGAAAAGTCAAAGAATTACTTCGTTCATTAATTGATAGTAAACTAATCTACACATTCACCGAAGCAGGGCTCTATTCATTTCTTCTAAGAAAAGGAGTTCTAAATTTATCAAGCAACAGGCATGATGATTTTTTAAAAAATTTAGCTAAAGCAAGTAAAACAAAAGCAGGATTAGAATCTATAGAAGATTATGCCACGTCAGATTCTGAAATTCCTCCTGACATTTCACACTATGCAGCAGATGAAATACTAACAGATACAGAAACAGAAATCAAGACAGCAACATCTGAAGAACTTGCAAGTTTAATTCAAGATGGAGAAACATTAGACTCTGATGAAATAATTCCAGTAAAGCACATACTATCAACTGCTGAAGTCATTGATTCTATCTCTGTTGATGAGGAAGCAATCCAATTCTATCTTAATTATTGTATTAATCAATTATGGAAAGACGCATTTTTAGATGAGAAAAAAACAATTACACAATTAGAAAAAGCAGGCAAGTCTGGAAACAAATATCGGGATTTGGTATCTGGAACTTTTCTTAAAGACTATTACGCATCAAAAAATCTTAAAATTCCAAAAAATTACATCTTTACTTTCAATTCAAAACCTGTAGAGCCATTTTTAATGCAAAAGTACGTTGCATACAAAATTAAAAAACTTCCATACTTTGGAAATTTCTCAGGTACTGGTTCAGGAAAAACACTTTCAGCCATGCTTGCAAGCCGTGTAATAGACAGTAAGGTCACTTTAATCATCAGCCCAAACGATGTGGTTTCCCTTTGGAAACGAAATGCCGAACAAATATTCTCAGATTCTCATGTTACTACGCACAAAGATGTATTTTCTGCAAAACGAGATGAATCAAAGAATCAATATTGGGCACTAAACTATGATAAACTAAATCAAGATTCATCAAGAGATAACATTGCAACTTTAGGTAAACAAAAAATTGATTTTATTATTTTAGATGAGATTCATTTCTCAAAGGTCACTCAAGATGAAACAAAATCAAAACGTAGACAAGTATTGGAATTTCTTTTAACTTTGGCAAGAAAAAAGAATCCTGACATCAAAATTCTGGGATTATCTGCTACTCCCGTTGTTAATAATATCCGTGAAGGAAAATCATTATTAGAATTAATGAGTGGAAAAATCTACGATGATGTATCTACAAAACCAACTGTTCCAAACGCAGTTACTCTCTATGAAAAAATTACCACAAATTCAATCAGACAAATTCCAAACTATAAGATCAATGTTGTAAAAAATGAAACAGATGTTGAAGCTGATAGACCAACTGGTACAAGTCTGACAGAACTAAATTCCAGACCATTAGCAATAGAACAATATCTTACTGATGCAAGAATTCCAGAAATTATTAAACGGATTAAAGGTCCTACAATTATTTATACTGAATATGTTGGAACTGCCATTCCAGGTAAACCCATAATTCTTGAAAAAATTGCAAATGCAGTAAAAGAAAAGAAGTACACTTATGGATTTTATAGTGGCGATGATCATTCCGGTCTTGATCTATTCTTGGAGAAAAAAATTCAGGTACTCATTGCATCAAGACCAATATCTACAGGAGTTGATGGACTTCAAAAAGTATGTAGTAATTTGATTTTCAATACCTTACCTTGGACTCACGCTCTTTATCAGCAAATCATTGGCAGAGTTGTTAGAACAAATCAGGAAAAAGACAGAGTAGACATACATCACATCAAAGCAAGTATTGGCGGATATGCATATGATGAAATGAAGCTAAACCGTCTCAAATTCAAGCGTACACTAGCTGATTGTGCAGTTGATGGATTACTTCCTGAAAAAAACCTAGTATCAGCTAAACAGGCATCTCGAGAAGCAATCAGATGGCTTGCACGCCTAGAACGAGGCGAAATTTCCTGTGTTACACGTAGAGATTTAAACAGAATTCTTCTTCCCCTTGAAATCAAAAAGAGACAATCCAGGTATGGTGATTTCTCAAAACAGAATCAAAAAATTAACACTGAAAAATCATCTACTACTCATCAAAGAATGCTAAAGAATCCAGAGGAATGGCATGAATATCACAGAAATTACAGAGAAGAGCGAGAAACGTGGAGAATCATTCCATTTGATGAATGGATAAAGAGAATTAAAAAACTATCTGACAGATTTCTTATTGGGGATTTTGGATGTGGTGAGGCAAAAATTGCAGAAACAATTGGAAGTAGAGTGATTAATTTTGATCATGTATCAATTGATTCGAATGTAATTTCATGCGACATGAGTGATGTATCTGAGCATGTTAAGAAAGGAGGATTGGATGTAGCATTGTTTTCCTTATCTTTGATGGGGAAAAATTGGGAAGACTATCTAAAAGAAGCATCTAGGTGTCTTAATGAGAACGGATATTTGTTTATCTCTGAAACTACAAATTCACTGACAAAACGATTAGAAACTCTTAGAGATGAAATTAAAAAACTAGGATTTGAGATTTACAAAGATGATGAAATTGGAAATTTTACATTCATTGAAGCAAGGAAAATTGAAACATTGTATTAGAAACATGGTTAATCCCCTTGCCAATACATGTGATAAGTTGATCATAATTATCGCCAATCTAAAAAATTAATCCTTGTTTCACCAAATTAACACTGTTTTCCAAGATAAAATTGGATCCAGAAATATAAAGAATCTGTTAGGAATTAGCCCAAAGTCTTTCGCTCTAACTATATTCCCTTACACATACTGTGCTTGGGAATAATATTCTCTCTAGATAACATTAAAACCCATATCTCATCAAACTAGTAATCTTGACAAACAAAATTGATGATTTACTTCCTCACGTAATAAAAGAATATGACCAAACATTAGAAAGATATGTAAGATTAAATTCTAGGGCAACAAGTCAGATAGGATTTGTAGGTGTGATTATAGCAATATTTGGTTTCTCAACACAATCTCTAACATGGGGACCATCAACAGGAATACAGATTGCAGGTTTTGTAGTATTGTTAGTTTCAATAATTATATCAATTGTCAATCTATATACAAAAAAATTCTATCGTCCTGACATGAAAGAATACTTTGAAGATGAAGGTAATGAGTTAGATAAAAAATGTTTACTGGAACAATATCTTGAGAGTACAGAGAAATTAGATGTTCAAAATAATACAAAAGCAGGATTTCTTAATGTATCATATGTTATGACACTAATTGGATTATCCATAAGTTCTTTAGCGATTATTTGTAATATGTTTACAGTTGTCGGAACAAAATAGTGAAAATAATGATCAGCCAAAAAGAAAGAAACGCCTTAAAGTAATAAGAGAATCTGTAGATTCAAAATAATTGTCTCTGAAAACTTCCTTTACTGAAAAATTCTAACGTTGGTCCGAAAATTTCACCCTTAACTATATACCCCATGCACGTTGTGCTCCCAATTGAATTTGAACCAATATTTTCAATATTCTTTTAAACTAACCAAACTTAAAAGAATCAAATACGTTTTGTACATGGATTTTTTATAAAAATGAGTCAGATCTACTTTTCCCTACATGTAGAGCCTAAATCCCACTTCCCGCACTTTATCAAATATTTTCTAATTTTTTCTCAATGTTTTTTAAAAGAAGATCATTTACTATTTTGCCTGAAGCTTTTCCTCTTAATTCCTTCATAACAATTCCCATTAATGG
>JAOTUX010000039.1 GCA_029863665.1 Candidatus Nitrosopumilus sp. | reverse complement strand
CAAATGGACTAAAGTGTCCTCTGTGAAAAAAGAACTCAGTCATTTGGTGTTTAAATTGTTCTAAAATTGCCATTTACCAAAAAACATCATACCGCTTGACAATTATTTATCTGATGACGTTCTATGTAAGTTGGGAACAAAATTGCTTAAGGACTTGTAACACCAGAAAACGCAAATGTCTTTGTAGGCAAATTAGGCGATATTTTAGAAAAAGCAATCGATAAACCATTGGACTATGCCATCAATTGGGGTAGAATTTGGTCACTCTGGCCTGTCCACATTGAAACAGCATGTTGTAGTGTTGAATTTGGCGCAGCATCAAGTCCTAGATTTGATGTTGAAAGATTTGGTATCATTGAAGCGTTTGGTTCACTTAGACAATGTGATCTAGTTGTTGTTCAGGGAACTATTACAAGAAAAATGGCCCCTCGTCTTAGATTAGTTTACGATCAAATGCCTGAACCAAAGTATGTGATTGCTATGGGAGCTTGTGCAATTACTGGGGGATTGTATTTTGATTCGTACAATGTACTTCCCGGAATTGACGGGGTTATTCCAGTTGATGTCTATGTTCCAGGTTGTCCACCTAGACCTGAAACTCTTATTCAAGGATGTATGTTATTACAAGAAAAAATAAAGAGAATGAAGGCTAGGAAGTTTGTATAATGAGTTCTGATTCTAAAAAACCAACACCAAAACCTGCAGCAAAAAAACCTCAAGAAAAACCCGTAGAGATACCCGCATTTGAGAAGGGAATATCTGATAAAATCGTTGAAAAATTTGGTGACAAAATTGAAGTTGCTTTTGTAAAAAAAGATAGAGTTAGAATTAATGTTAGTAAAGAAAATGTTCATGATGTAGCTGAATTCATTCGTGACGGGTTAAACTATGACCATGTAGAATCCGTCTCAGGTGTGGATTATCCTCAAGACAAAGAAATTGAAGTTGTTTATCATATAGGGTCTTATTCTGATTCTTCATTGGAAAGACAAATTCTTATTTTATCTACTAGAGCTCAAAGAGAAGAAAACCCAATACCTGGAAATGATGCGACTAAACTTCCTAGTCTTAGAGATATATTCTACAGTGTAGAATTCCATGAAAGAGAAGTTTTTGAAATGCTTGGCGTTTATTTTGAAGGTCATCCTGATAACAGAAGATTGCTTTTACCAGAAGATTGGGCAGACTTACCTCCACTTCGAAAGGACTTTGCAATAAAAGGAAGATAGAGATGACTGCAGAACTACCTCCAGGATTAGCACTCCAAAAAGTTGATGAGAGAATCATGACTCTCAATGTCGGACCTCAACATCCTGGTTCTGGCCACATGAGAATTGTTGTACAAATTGACGGTGATTATATTGTTGCATGTGATCCTGACCCTGGATATGTTCATCGTGGTGAAGAAAAAATGGCAGAATATAGAAACTACATCACAAACATTCCTCATTTAGAAAGACCTGTAATTCATGATTCATGCAATGTTCTTTATCCATATGTATTAGGAGTTGAAGAACTTCTTGGCATTGAAGTTCCTGAACGTGCAAAGTACGTTAGAGTAATTGCATCTGAACTAAACAGATGTATTTACATAATGTATTGGCTTGCAATTTATGGAATCTTTTTAGGACATTCTACAATGTTTATGTGGCCTGCAGGTGATCGTGAACTCTTAATTGATCTAATGGAAAAAATGACGGGTGCCAGAGTTACTCATGCACACTTTGTTCCTGGTGGAGTTAGAAATGATTTACCACCAAATTTTGAAGATGTATGTTTACGTCAAGTTAACTATTTTGAAAAACGTATCAAAGAATATGCTGCAGTATTTTATGATAACCCCATTTTGATCTCACGAACTAGAGATACAGGTATTCTATCGCGACAAGATGCAATTAGACTTGGAACAACTGGTTCTGTCCTTCGCGCAAGTGGTGTTGATTATGATCTTAGAAAGAAAGAACCCTATGATGTCTATGACGAATTAGATATTCATACTAATGTAATGAAAGAAGGTGATTCTTACGCAAGATCTAGAATTCCGTGGCTTGACATGATTGAAAGTTGTAAAATAATCAAACAAGCATTACAAAAAATGCCCAAATCTGGCTCTGTTAGAGTTAAACTAAAACCAAACCCAAAAGGTAAAAATGAAACAGTATACAAGCGTGTAGAGTCTGGTAGAGGTTCTTTAGGTTGTTATGTTGTTTCAGACAGTAAACCAGAACCCTATAGAGTAAAACTAAGTGTTCCTTCTTTTAGAAACTTAATTGCATTGCCCTATCTACTCAAAGGTGAAAAACTTGGTAACATGCCATCTGTTTATTGGAGTCTTAATTATTGGCCAGTGGAGGCAGATAGATAAATGTCTGTTATTGCACCAAACTTCAAACTAAGTGAATTTATCAAATCATTACTTGACAATGCCTTCTGGGGTGTGTTATTGATGGTTCTAGTTGGCATTCCTGCAGTGATGATGGTTTTATTCTTTATTGAAATGCCAGTAATTAATGGTGAATTACTTACTCCATTTCTTGCATTAACCTGGCTAGCAGATCCTTCGCGTATTCTTCCGGTAGTCCATGCATTTATGGCAACTGATATGTTCAGGGTAATGGCATTTCCTGGATTTGGTTTTGCAGCATTATTAGCTGCTGGAACAATCTTTGTGGAAAGAAAGATGCTTGCAAAATTACAATTAAGAGTTGGTCCTTTTTACTGTGGAAAAATTGAAGGTATTTTACAATTAATGGGTGATGGACTAAAATTAATCTCTAAAGAAATTATAATTCCTGCCAAAGCAGATAAACCTCTTTTTTGGGCTGCACCTGTAATTTTTGTTGGAGCTGCAGCAGCGTTTGTTGCATTGATTCCTGTTGCTCCTGGTTGGGTAGTTGCAGATGTAGATCTAGGATTACTTGGTGTATTTGCAGTAATTGGATTCTTTCCAATCATTACAATTCTTTCTGCATGGTCTGCAAACAGTAAATTCCCATTCATTGGAGGAATAAGAGCTCTATTCCAAATGGTGTCCTTTGAAATTCCATTAATTCTATCTTTGTTAGGAGTTGTTATTTTAACTGGAACACTTAATTTATCTGAGATTGCAGCAAGTCAATCTAGTTTCCCATGGATTGTATTTTTGCCCATTGGTGCTATTGTCTTCTTTATTACAATGCTTGCAGAATTGGAAAGAATCCCATTTGACTTACCAGAGGCTGAAAGTGAAATTGTAGCTGGTTGGCTAACTGAATTATCTGGAATGATGTATGGTCTTGTTCAATTGGGAACATATCTGAAACTTTATGCTTTTGCAGCACTGTTTGTTGTATTGTTCCTGGGTGGTTGGAATGGCCCAATGATTGTACCTCCATTCCCTGCAGAGATTCTTACTGATGGAATTGTGATGGGTCCAATCACCGCTAAGATTCCGGGATTACCACTATTTACACAAGAAATGCTTAATGGAACCCTTTGGTTTGTTCTGAAGACCGTTGGAGTAATTTTCTTTATATTGTTACCAAGAGGTGTCTTCCCAAGAATTAGAATTGATATGTTGTTAAATCTTGGTTGGACTAAACTTATTGGACTTGCTTTCGTTAACATCTTTATTGCACTAGGCTTGCTTTATGCTGGAGTGCTAGGACCAGGAGGGCTACAATAATGGGAACTGCAACAGGTATTATCCGCGCACTGAACTCAGGAATTAAACATATTGCAACAAAACGATTTACACTTCGTTACCCTGAAGAGAAATTAAAATTTGTAGGTGATGGATATCAATTTGATCCTTCTACTGGTGTTGGAATTGCTGGATTAAAGGGACGTCATATGTTATTTCATGATCATTGTACTGGTTGTCAATTATGTTCAATTGCGTGTGAAGGTGTTGCTGAAGCGATTGCAATGGTAAAGGTACCAGACGAACAAACACAAAACAAGAAATCAATCATGCCTCAGATTGATTATGGGAAATGTGTTTTCTGCGGTCTTTGTGTTGATGCATGTCCATTCTATGCACTTTACATGACTAATGACTATGAACTATCTTCATTTTCTAAAGAAGGTTTAATCTATACTCCTGCTCAACTTCAGGTAAAACCATACGTTGCACAAGATAGCGAAATTATAATTTCAGATAGAGGTGCAACACATGGCTGATGCTATTTTTCTTGCATTATCTGTAATTACAATTGGCTCTGCAATTGCTGCACTTGAATTAAGATCTTTGATTTATGGTTCAATTGCTTTGATGGGAACTCTTGGTGGAATTGCCGGTTTCTTCTTTTTATTAGATTCACCATTTGTTGCATTATTCCAACTTGCAGTTTATGTTGGTTCAATTGCTGTTTTGATTTTATTTACTGTTATGCTGGTAAAAAGAGAACTTATCTTCAAAAAAATTGAAGACAAAAGAAGAAAGTTTGCAGGAATTGGATTAATGCTTGTTACAATGATTGCATTAGGTTCTGTATTCTTAGATTCTGGAATTAAAACAATTACTACTGATGAACCCCCAGTTGATTTTAGAGATATTGGTACAGACTTTGTAACTTATTATTGGCCTGCATTGATCTTGATGGGATTGATTTTGGCAGGCTCTGTAACTGGAGCATTGGTATTAGCAAAACGAGAGGATGTGGAGAATGACCAACGAACTAGTTGATTTTGCACTTGTATCTGTTGCTCTGTTGGGCATAGGAATTTATGGCCTTGCTGTAAAACGCAATTTTATTCGAATGCTGTTTGCAGTTGAAATTATCATTAATGCTGCAAATCTTAATCTTGTCGCATTTGGTCGATTCTTACCTCATAGTGGTGGTCAGACTTTAGCATTATTCTCAATTGCAATTGCAGCCGCAGAGGTAGCAGTTGGACTTTCATTAATTATTGTAGCCTACCGTATGTATCAGAATGTCGATATTGCAGACTTTAGGAGCTTGAAAGGGTAATGGAATATGCATTATTACAGGCAGTTTTCTTGCCGTTATTATTATCTCCAATAGCCTACATTATTGGAAGAAAAGTAGGTCCAACACCTGCAATGTGGTTTACATTTGCAATTTTGCTTTACACCACAATTCTTGTAATTAATGCTGCACTTTCTGGAACGGTAGAAGAACATTATCCTTGGACAGAACAGTTTGGTGAATTTGGTTTCTTGTTAGACGGTTTAGCTTCGCCTTTTGCAATAATGATTTATGTATTATCTACGATTTTGGTACTTTACTCCAAACCATACATGATTCATAAATTCCATGAGCAATTTGAAGAAGAACAAAAAATCAACGTATCAAGAAGCGGACAGACTTCTGTTGTTGAATCATCATCTCTTTCAAATTATGTAAATGCCAAATCTGGATTGTATTTTGCACTTTATCTTGTATTTGCAATGGGAATGCTTGGAACTGTTCTTTCAACTAACCTGATTGAATTCTACATCTTCTTTGAGGTCATGTTGATCCCCGGTTTCTTTTTAGTTGCTCTTTGGGGTGATGGTCCACGAAGAAAGATTGGTTTAATGTTTTTGTTTTGGACTCATGCTGGTGCAGTTGTTTTACTATTGGGATTTTTGATGATTGGTCTTACAATTGGAAGTTTTGATTTTGTGGATATTCGTGAATCAGAAATCCCTCAAGATATTGTAATGATTTCGGCAATTGCGATTGCAATAGGCCTTGGTGTAAAACTTGCAGTGTTTATGTTCCATGTCTGGCTTCCATATGTCCACGGCTCTGCACCTACACCAATTAGTGCATTATTATCACCAGCTATGATTGGAATTGGCGCTTATGGTATTTTTAGATTAATTGTAGAATTCCTACCTTCGACATTTGCTGAACTTTCAATATGGTTCCATATCTGGGGTCTTGTTACAATGATTTATGGTGGCGCAATGGCACTGATGCAAGACGACTTGAAACGTCTTCTAGCTTATTCTAGTATTAGTCAGATGGGATATCTTCTATTTGGTATTGGTTCGTTGTCTGTACTTGGTCTTGCCGGTGCTGAGATGATGTATGTAACCCATGCCATTGGAAAAGGCATTCTCTTCATGATGGCTGGGATTATCATTGTTAAAGTTGGAACTAGAAGTATATCTAAACTTGGGGGATTAGCTGGAAAAATGCCAATAACAGCAGTATGTGCTGTAATTGGCGCATTAACAATAATGGGTGTGCCCCCAACTAGTGGTTTCATGGGCGAATGGATTCTATTTTATGGTGCATTGGAGACTGCGATTGAAGAAGGCTCTACCCTTAGAGCTGTAACATTTGGTTTAGGCCTTGTCGCAACTGCTCTTACAATGTCTTATATGCTCTGGATGCTAAAACGCGTATTCTTTGGAAAAACTCCTGAACATCTTGAAAATGTGAAAGAAGGAAGTTGGTATATGACTGCCCCTATGATGGTGTTGGCAGGATTTTCTATCGTAGTGGGAATTTATCCAGATATTTTCTTGAAAACAATAATCCCGTATATGAGTGGGGTATTAGGAGTTTAGAGTATGGCAACTGAGGCTTTAGGATTGCCATTTGAAGTTGGAACTGCAAGTGCATGGCTTGTTTGGATTTTACCATTTGTCGCAGCTCTAATCATGCCTGGCATTGGAAAATTCTCAAAACATGCAACTGGATATGTTGCAGTTGCATTTGCTTTGATGAGTGCTTTATCTGCAGCATCGATGATTCCTGTGGCTTTAGAGGCACATGAACTACATCATCAAATAATGTGGATAGAATCAATTGGTCTTAAAGGTGGCGTCTTAGCAGATCCACTTTCAATAATAATGGCCAACGTTGTAGCCTGGATTTCATTTCTCATTATGATATATAGTACAGGATACATGAAAGGCGATAAAGACATTACAAGATTCTGGTTCTGGATGATGTTCTTTATTGGTTCAATGCAATTAATTGTCTTATCTGATAACTTACTTCAAGTATTCTTTGGGTGGGAAGGTGTAGGTCTTGCGTCATATGCATTGATCAGCTTTTGGTATCGTGACAAAAAGAAAGATCATGTTGGTACTGAAGGACGGACTGTTCTTGGAATGTTAGACTATTATGCTCCAACTCATGCAGGTATGAAGGCATTCATCATGACCAAAGTTGGTGATGTTATGATGATTGCAGGTATGCTTTTGATATTCTTGTTTGCTGGTACATTTGGATTCAAAGAATTAATGGGTGATACTGAGTGGGCCACTGCAATGTCTGCTCAAGGACTCTTGGTACCTGCATTTGTTTTACTCTTTGGAGGAGCAATAGGAAAATCAGCACAATTTCCACTAAATGAATGGTTGTTAGAGGCAATGACAGGTCCTACTGCAGTATCTGCATTGATTCATGCAGCAACTATGGTAAAGGCCGGCGTATTCTTAGTGGCAAGAATTGGTCCTCTTGTATTTGCATTAGGAGCAGCAGGAATTCTTGCAGATCAATTCTTTGAAATTGTTGCTTGGGTTGGTGCAATTACCGCATTATTACTAGCAACACAAGGAATGGTCAATCCTGAAATTAAGAAAGTTCTTGCTTATTCTACTGGTTCTCAAATTGGTTATATGATGATGGCATTAGGAGTTGCAGGATTGTCTCATCAATATGTTGATGGTTACACAGCAGGATTCTTCCATTTAATTTCTCATGCAATGTTCAAAGCTTCATTATTCATGGCCGCAGGTTCTCTGTTACATATTGTGGGCTCTAGATTCATGACAGATATGGGTGGTCTTAGAAAACAGATGAAGAAAACTTATGCATTCATGTGGGCCGCTGGCCTTGGTTTGATGGGTGCTCCATTTATCACAACAGGTTTCTGGAGTAAGGATGCCATCTTTGCAGCTGTCTACGAATCCGGAAATGAATGGGCAATGCCACTGTATGCAATTGCTGTAGTAACTGCAGTAATCACTGCATTTTATACCACAAGAATGATTGGAATGGTCTTCTTT
>JAOTUX010000038.1 GCA_029863665.1 Candidatus Nitrosopumilus sp. | reverse complement strand
AGCATCAGAATATTTTCTTTGAACGCCGTATTTTTTAATGGGTTTTGAATTCTCAACAAGGCCAAGGTCTCCTTTTAGAATTGTTTTCAGGTATTCACAAACCAATTTCTTTAACACTGAAACATAGTCTCTTTGATGCTTGATTGTTTATGGAATGAAAGAACATATCGTAGGGATTTTCAGTGATACTCTTAATTTCTTCGAGTCTTATTGCTATGCAAAATACGTATGGAATTAGTAATCAACAAAAATATTATTGTCTTATAACTTACACTTTAACATAACGCAAAACAAGATGATTATTGAGCTTTTTAATAGATTTAAGACATAGATTAGGAGAATTAGAAATTTTTTGAAATCCTTGTCCTCTAACAAATGATATAGCATCATCGCCTCCAATTAGAAATGGAGATAAGGTAATAATCAATTCATCAAAAAGATTCTGTTTAATAAATTCCCAGTTAATGGTTCCACCACCCTCAACAAGAATTGTTTCAATTTTTTTGTCTAAAAGTTTTTTTAATAATAATTTGATATTTATAGAATTTTGTCCAGCAGTAATTACATCTACAGGAAATTTATTTAATTTGTCAAGATTTGATTTACTAATTATTTTTGATACAGCTATAATTGTTGAAATATCACTACTTGTTTGAAGGATTTTTGATTTTGTAAATAAAGTACCTTTAGAATCTAAAATTATTCGTGTAGGGTTTTTTCCTTTAATGTGTCGTACAGTTAACAAGGGATCATCTTGTAATACAGTATTTTTTCCAACAAGAATTGCATCAACCTTAGATCTTAGTTTATGTAGTCTTATACTGTCTTGTTTTGAAGATAGACTAGAATCACCTGTTTTAGTAGCAATTTTTCCATCAATGGATATGGCCGCACTTAAGATCACATAAGGTTTAGATTTTTCCATGTATAATTTTTCCTCCAATCATTACTGCTTTAATTGCAGACTCTGATGCTCTATGGACAATTGATGCATATGGGTTATGCATAGGTTCTAAATCTAATGCATGTTTATCAAGAAAAATACAATCAGCAATTTTTCCAGTTTTTATCACTCCAATATCTTTTTTTAAAATTTTTCCTCCGTTTACTGTAGCCATTTTAAGAATTTCTTTGGGGTTGATTCTTTTTTTATGAATACCCATAGTCACTTTCCAAAGAAAATCCATTTCTCTAAACATATCAGGAGAGTTGATCATTACATTATCCGTGCCTAAAGCTATAGTACATCCTGTTTTTTGCATCAATTCAATATCTGGAATTCCCTCAGCTAAAGAAGCATTAGCTCTAGGACAGATCACAATTCCTTTAGTTTTTTGTGCTACAGTAGAAAGATCATCTTTTGAAGCATGAGTCATGTGAACCAAGAAATCAGGTTTTAGAGATAGAGCACGTTGTGTTTCAGAAATTCCAGTGATTTTCTTTGATACTGAGATGCTTTGCTTTGTTTCAGAGGAATGGATAGCTCTGAGCTGGGTTGTTTTTGAATAATAATTTAACACAGAAGTACTATTCTCATTTGCACCACTAATACCAAGTCCATGACATTCTTTGAGGAGGGTAGTTAGATCTTTGACTTTTTCTTTAGGAAAAGGTAAGTTTTTTTTAATTTCATTAGTTCCTTGATAAAATTCTATCCTACCTAAAATAATGCAGCGTAAAGGAACATCAGATAATACTTTTTTGAGTAAAGTTACACCGTCTAATCCACCTTCTCTAAAATCAACAAATGTAGTGATTCCCTTTTGGATCATTGAATAACATGTATTTTTCATAAAATTAGCCAGATTTGGTTCAAAGGTGTTTTTTAGAATTTTGGATTTGACTCCAAAAACAGGATGAATTTTTTTATTGACAGAACTATTTAATGTGACATCCTTTCCAATTGAATCTCCTATGTGTGTGTGGGCATTAATGAATCCAGGAATCAATAAAAGACCCTCACAATCTACAGATTCATCTTTAACATTTGATTTGATATTTGGATGAATTTGTTTAAATATTTTATTTTGGATTTTAATATCAGTATTTGAAACAAAATCTAATTCTGGACCTAATAATACACTGATATTTTTAATCAACATGATAATTCATAAATTTCAGGTTTTTCTTTACCTGAATCTCGAATTTCTCGTATAGTATCAAGGGATTTTGTTGCTAGTTTTACAGCTTCTCTTGCAGTATGCCCATTACCAATTCCACAATTCAAAGAAATTTTATCATCATTTTTGATCATATCAATAAAATTTTGTACAGAATTTTTTGCATCATTGCTTGCAATTACCATAAAATTATCTCCACCCATAAAAAATGTAAGAGAATTTTTTTTCAGAAAAAATCTTGACATTTTTGAATATATTTCAAAAATCATTGATGAAATCTCATAAGGAGAATTAGTTTGTCTTTTCGAAGTAAGATCATCTACATCTAAATGCATAATTGAAACATCAGAGTTTGATTTACCATTAATAAAACCAAAAATATTATGTTCTTTGTTTAGTATGATTTCATTTTTTTTTCCTTCATATGCTTTTAAATTTGCTTCAAATGGAGATTCCCCATAACCAATTGAAATAGTTAAACGTATATCAAATAATTTTTCCAGTGTTTTTTGAATTTGAATATGATCCTCTAATTCAAGTTCATTTGTAACAACAAAAAATTCATCTGCTCTATTAAGAAAAACTAAACAGTTTTTTTCAGAAAATAAATTCTGTATTTCTTTGTAAAGTGATGCTTGAAGTATTTGTAGTTCATGTTCCCTATCACTTCCTAATGTTAATGTCCAAGGACCATATTCACTAATTTTTAAAATACTAAGCTGAATCATTTTTGAATCCTCGTCAATTCTTTAGAAATTTTTACAACAGCCTCAACTGCACGTTCTGCAACAGGTCTAATTCTAGCATAGGCATGTCTTTCTTGCATTCCTGGACCAGATACTCCTAAAGAAACAGGTTTTTGGTGTTTTATCGATAAATCAGTTAGAGATTTTGCTGCAGAATGGGAAATTACTTCGTCATGTTTTGTTTGTCCTTTAATTATTGCACCCAAAGTAACCACACCATCAACATTTTTTTTCTTCAATAATGCATCTACAATAATAGGCATATCATATGCTCCTGGAATCTTGCATGTATAGACTATTTTTAATTTCATTAAATGGGCTTTTTCTTCAGCTACAGAAAGCATCCTAGATGTCACTTCGTCATTGAATTCCGAGACCACTATAGCAATATTCAAAACTAATGCACCTTGGCGTATTCTAAAAGTTCTTTTCCATCAATTAATGGAATTCCATTTTGTTTTGCAAATTTTTCTGCTTTGTCCACAGATAAAGCAGCATACGTTTCCGCATCCATCATTTCACAAATTGCAGTTACAGGAATTAACCCCGCAAGTTGAGCTAAATAAATAGACATTTCAGTATGTCCTTGACGTGTAGCTAATAATCCTTTTGAAGCTATCAATAAAGGAACATGTCCAGGAGTTTTAAAAGATGATGCAAATTTTTTCTGTTTATTTTCAATGTTAAAGATATTTGCCATTTCTCTAATTGTCAATGATCTGTCTTTATCAGTTATTCCAGTATAACTTTTATAATGATTTACAGATAATGAAAAAGTTGGATGATCACCATATGGAGCCAAACCCATAATCATCTCCTTATTTGAAATTGAAGAGTCAGAAAGAATTTCATGCATATATCTTAATTCTAGAGATGTTGCAAAATTATTATCTATTGCAACACATAGTAATCCCCCAGCATGTTGACGCATACGTGCTACATGTTCAGGAGTAACAAATTCAGCAGCTACAACCATATCAATCTCATTTTCACGACCAGCCGAATCAAACAATAATACAAATTCCCCACGCTGTAGAGATTGTAACGTAGTTTCAAGCGACATGTATAAAAATCCGAAGAAAACGGATTATAAAGTTTACTAAAAAACTGGTAATTACCACTAAAATGGTAATTAATCAAGATTATTTTAGAATGTATTTGCCAAGAATGTCAGTTTCAATATTAACTTTATCTCCAACTTTTTTCATTTGAAAATTTGTAACTTCAATAGTATGAGGAATTAATGAAACTGATGCAAGAGTATTTTTTATATCAACAACAGTTAGGCTGATTCCATCTACAGCAATAGAGCCTTTTTTCACCACATACTTTGATAGTTTTTTGGGAACTTCAAACCAAACTGATACTT
Organism: Candidatus Nitrosopumilus sp.; assembly: GCA_029863665.1. Classification (GTDB taxonomy): domain Archaea; phylum Thermoproteota; class Nitrososphaeria; order Nitrososphaerales; family Nitrosopumilaceae; genus Nitrosopumilus. The sequence continues at coordinate 3,723 of JAOTUX010000038.1, read as the reverse complement.
CCTTAGGTTTTTTCAGAATTTTTTTAATGGTTCCTACTCCATCAACATGACCCAAAACAAAATGACCTTCCAGTCTATCACCTGCTTTTAAACTTCGTTCGATATTTACAATTCCACCAACACTAAGATTTCCAAGATCTGTTTTCTTTATAGTTTCTTCAATCATTTCAAAAAGACAGCTAGATTTAGATAATTTTGTTGCAGTAAGGCAAACTCCATTAAGTGCAACACTTTGTCCAATTTTTAATCCCTTAGCATGTTTTCCAAGATTAACAGTCATTTGAATAGCACTTCGATTTTTTGTATTGTTAGAAATCTTTTCTATTTTACCAATTCCTTCTACAATTCCAGTAAACATCAAAAAGGGTTACATATTCTATGTATAAAATTATTTAGATGTAGAAATTATTTATTATCGTTAAAATTGGATCAAGTTAAAATTAAGAATTAGATTCAATATCTTGTTCAAGTTCTTTAAAGTCATTCCACCATTCATTGTTTTTAGACATATTTTGAATAACTATAATGTTAGGTTATAGATCTTTGCAAAATGATTCATACAATGAAGATTAGATAAAATTAAAGAAAATCACATAAAATCAGATTATGTTTTATCTTGAATCATACATTTTAAATTCATCTTCACAAAATTGATGAAAAACAGAACATTTGTTTTCTTTAGCATCAAGTTTGATCTTTTCTATTTCTTTGTTAAGTACACCTTGAGCAGCCAAAAATGCATCATCATCCATGCCTAATTTTTTAAATAATTGCGATTTAGCAATAGGTATTTCTTTTAGACTTGGATCAATGATTTGAGATTGGTCATAGTATTCGAGGGCTTCTCTATAGTTTCCTAAATGACTAAGTGAGATGGCCTTATTCATCAAAGCAGTTACATCATTTGGGACTATTCTAAGAGATTGGTCATAGTATTCGAGGGCTTCTTGATGTCGATTTAATTCATTTAAAGATAAACCCATACTGTTTAGAGTCCACGTATCATTAGGATTTTTAGAAAGAATTTGCTTACATAGTTTTAAAACATTCTCATATTGCTCTAAGCTTTCTAATGCATATATTTTATTTTTTAGTGCATAAGTATCTAAATTTTTTATTTCTAGAACTTTATCGCAATAAACAATAGCTTCCTCATATTTTTTCAAATAAATTAGAGATAGTGAGATATTTTGAAGTGCAACCATGTCATTAGGAATTTTTTCAAGTAGATTTTTACAATAATTATACATATCATCATATTTTTCTGCATTAAACATTCTAGTAATCACATTTGCAGGATCAAGGAGATTTACCATTTTACTACAATATAATAAAATTTCATTATCTTTAACCTATTCTAATATAAAAACAAAAAATATTGCAAATGATACTTAATTTATCACTTCAAAACTTTACGTAGTGTTTCATTCAACACTTTGAAATAACTGTATGATGATTGTTCTTGAAATGTTAGATAGTAAAATTAGAAACAAATCAGTGCTTTATAAGATCAAGAAGTGCTTTTGCTTGTTTGAAATGCACTTCATCTATCATTTTTCCATCAACTGTTGTAGCACCTGTTCCTTTCTTTGTTGATTCAAGGTATACCTTACAGACTTTTTCAGCCCACAGAATTTCACTTCTATTGGGATAAAATAGTTCATGTACGGTAGATATTTGATCTGGATGAATTATGCTTTTTCCAGAATAGCCAAGACTTTTACCCACTTTACAATCTTTTTCTAGTCCTTTGGAATCTTTAAGATCCTGCCAAATTGCATCAATTGCTGTTACTCCAGCTGCACGTGCATCTACAGGGATTTTTGCTCTGGAATATTTTGCTCCTTCTGATTCTTTTGTATATTCTACTCCCAGATCATTTAGCAGATCAAAAACACCAAAGACTACTGCTGGAATTCTTTTTCCAAAAGACGCAATACTAAATGTATTGACTACACCTTCTGCGGATTCAATAGAAGGTATTATTAAAATTGGTTTCATTTTTCGTGTACTTTCTAATTTAGATAAGATATTTTCAATTTTTTTGATCTCTTTGATATTATTTACTTTAGGAACAACTATTCCATCGATGCCTTTTTGAATCACTTCTTTAAGATCAGAAGGGATTTTCCCAGATGCTGGCGAGTTGGTACGAACAAAAATTGAAGATTCGTATAACTTTCTGGACTTTAATGCAGTTTTTATAAGCTTTCTTGCAGTTGTTTTTTCATTGTCAGGTACAGAGTCTTCTAGATCAAAGCAAACAATATCAGACTGTATTTTTTTTGCTTTCTCTAGAAATCTGGGATTATTTCCAGGTACAAAAATGAGACTGCGGAAAAGCTGCGTCATTAAATGGCTATGCGCCCTCTGGCTTCATTAAGATTTTGCCAAAGAGGCCTTTTCCGGTTACCATTTTTGTGTGTGCCTCTGCTGCCTGCTCAAAGGAATAGGTTGAATCAATTGCTGCTTTAATTTTGCCTTGACCCATCCAGTATAGTCCTTGATCAAGTTCTGCTTTTGTTCCTTGTGTAGAGCCTAAGACGTTAATTCCTTTGAAGAATATGTGTCTAAGATCTATTTTTGCGTCATAACCTGTTGTTGCACCACATGAAACAAGAGTTGCACCATACTTGAGCAGTGTTAGTTGTTTGTTGAAGTGAGTTTCACCAATATGGTCAAATGTAATATCAATTCCAGGTGCTTCACCTTTTGTCTTTGCAATCTCTTTTGATATCTTGAATACTTGTTTTTGCCAGTCATCTTTTCTATGATCAACTGCATAATCCGCACCTAGTTCTAGACATTTATCTAGTTTGTCGGGACTTGCTGTTGCTATAACATCACAGTTGTATAGCTTGGCAATTTGAATTCCAAAGCTTCCTACACCTGAACCTCCACCCATAATTAGGACAGTTTGACCTGGGGTGATCTTTGCTCTGCCTACTAGCATGTGCCATGATGTAAGTAAAGTCATGGAAGCAGCTGCTGCTTGATCATACGATAGATTGTCTGGAATTTTTGAAACGTTGACTTCTGGTAAATGGATTTGTTCAGAGTATGCTCCCCATAGTGGTCCTGTTTGGAATCCCCAAACTTGTCTCTTTACACAATCAAATTCTCTTCCATCGGTACATGCTTTACAAACTCTGCATGCCAAGTTAGAGTGAGATACAACTCTGTCACCTACTTTGATATTTTGTACATCTTCACCTACAGTTATTACATCACCTGCTACGTCAGAGCCCGAAACATGCGGTAGTGGTACAGGAACTGGGACTCCTCTCATTCCCCAAATATCATTATAATTCAGAGCTGATGCCTTATTGGTAAAAATGACCTCATCGGACTTTGGTTTTGGTTCATCTATATCCTGGACTTTGAGGATTTTAGCATAATTATCATCTGGTGCATATTCATTGTATACAACGGCTTTCATGATTATAGCGAGTTTTAACCCATAATTATATTTTTTCTGGATTAGATTCGATTTATCTTAAAATCACGTTTTGGTTGCTGGATTGAGAGCAATATTTGCTTTAGTTGAGCGTCAGTTAATTGACCAGATATCTTTCCCTGAGTTGCCATTCCTACAAGATATTGCTCAACAAGATCAGATAATTCAGATTTTACCATTTTGATATTATTTAGCCTCATTCTAGCTTCGGGTGTAAGAATTTGTTTTAATATACGATCTTTTTGTGCCGCTAATTCATTGTTAGT
>JAOTUX010000037.1 GCA_029863665.1 Candidatus Nitrosopumilus sp. | reverse complement strand
AATAAAAATTGCAAAGAAGATTGGTTATCCCGTAGTGATGAAGATTGCCTCACCTCAAATTATTCATAAATCTGATGCAGGTGGTGTTAAGGTAAACTTGACAAATGATTCTGAAATTAAATCTGCATTTAAAACAATTATTAAAAATGCAAAAAAATACGACAAAAAAGCTGAGATCAAAGGAGTGCTAATTGTTGAGATGGTCAAAGGTGGTAAAGAATTAATCATTGGTTCAAAACTAGAACCTGGATTTGGTCCCGTAATCATGCTTGGAATGGGAGGAATTTATGTTGAAGTTCTTAAAGATGTTACATTCAAACTGGCACCAGTAACTGATAAAGAAGCTGATGATATGATATCTTCAATTAAAACCCAAAAACTCCTTCAAGGTGTAAGAGGGGAAAAGCCTTCAGATATATCAAAACTTTCTGAATGCATCCAGAGATTATCACAACTAGTATCTGACTTTAAAGAGATCAAAGAACTAGACATGAATCCTGTATTAGTTATGGAGAAAGGCAAAGGTTGTCGTATTTTAGATGTTAGAATTGGACTCTAACCACAATTTGTTCCTAAATTCCTACTAATGCAGAATTACAATTTTTATACAACATAAAGGTGTGTACTACATGGCTAATGTCTTAAAAACAATTAGAACTGGTGATGATTATATCGAAAGTCTTAGAGGTCGTGATCTCAAAGTTTACCTTTTTGGAGAATTAGTAAAAGAACCTATAGACCACCCAATAATTAGACCTTCTATTAATGCAGTTGCAGAAACTTATGATCTTGCTGTACGTGAAGAATCTTTGGCTTCAGCTGATTCATCAATTAGTGGATTGAAAATTAATAGATTTTTACACATTGCAGAAAGTGCAGAAGACTTAGTTTTACAAAATAAAATGCAAAGAAAATTAGGACAAAATACTGGAACATGTTTTCAGAGATGTGTTGGAATGGATGCTATGAATGCTTTACATTCTACGACCTTCGAAATAGATGAAAAACATGGAACAAACTATCATCAAAGATTCTTAGAATTTGTAAAGATGGTTCAAAAAGAAAATCTTGTGATTGGCGGCGCAATGACTGATCCTAAAGGTGACAGAAGTAAGGGTCCATCAGAACAAGAGGATCCTGATTTGTTTACAAGAATAGTAGATGCTGATGATAAAGGTGTTTATGTGTCTGGAGCAAAAGCACATCAAACCGGTTGTATTAATTCACATTGGATACTTTTAATGCCCACAATTAGATTAACAGAAAATGATAAGGACTGGGCAATAGTTGGTGCTGTTCCAGCAGATGTAAAAGGTGTTACTTACATCTACGGTAGACAGTCTTGTGATACCAGAAGTATGGAGGAAGGTGATATTGATGATGGCAATGCAAAATTTGGTGGACAAGAGGCCTTAATGATTTTAGATAGAGTATTCATTCCATGGGACAAAATCTTCATGCATGGAGAATATGAATTTGCATCTATGCTTGTAGAACGCTTTACCTGTTATCATAGACGAAGTTATGTATGTAAAACAGGACTTGGTGATGTACTAATTGGTGCTGCAGCAACAGTTGCTGACTATAACGGGGTTCCTAAAGTATCTCACATCAAAGATAAAATTATTGAGATGACTCATCTTAATGAAACAATTTTTGCTGCAGGAATTGCATCTTCACACCAAGGACAGAAGATGAAGTCTGGTGTATATCTAAATGATGACATGCTTGCGCAGGTTTGTAAACACAATGTTACTAGATTCCCGTATGAAATCAGTAGACTTGCACAAGACATTGCAGGTGGATTAGTTGTGACACTTCCATCTGAAAAAGATTTTAGACATCCTGAAGCTGGTCCATTACTCAAAAAATACCTTGTAGGTAGAAAAGGAGTTGATGTTGAAAATAGAATGAGAATTCTTAGATTGATTGAAAATATGACTCTTGGTAGAAATGCCGTTGGATATTTGACAGAATCTATGCATGGAGCAGGTTCACCACAAGCACAAAGAATTCAAATTCAAAGACAAATGCAAGTAGGATATAAAAAGAATCTTGCAAAGAATCTGGCTGGAATTACAAATGATATTGAAGAACCAGCAGAATCATCTGAATACTTTAAGCGAGTGTTCAAAACCAAAGATTCAGTACTTTAGAATTATTTTCTAATTCTATAATACACTACATATCTAGTTTCAATAATTTCTGGTTAAATATGTGGTATCTGATAAAAACGAATATTTTTTGTACTAGTTGAAAAATGATTCTACTCTTGAAACTAATAATTTCTTAGGATCCTTTTTTAGTAAATTTGAGGTAATAATATCATCAAGCAAACAGGACGATCTATTGCTTTTATCAAAAGCATAATGTGAACCTGTTTGTGTGAATTTTAGAATCACTTTTTCTTATCTTTCTCTAGATGTTCATCATCTGTTTTAGAATCATCTGTAGACTTCACTTGATCATCATCTAAAATATCTGATTTTTTTACATGTTCAGAATATTCTGAATCTTTTTCAATTTTGTCAATACCTGATAATTCTTCACTAGAATCTTTATTTTCCGAGTTCAATGAATCTGAAAATGGAAGTTCTTTTTCATCTTTCTTTTTTGATACCTGTTTTACAATCATAACTCCTATCACAATTGCAATTATGACATAGTTCACAGGTGGTTTTAGTAACTGCGTTACATATCCTACTTGCGGCAGTGTATACACTACCTTTCCTATGTATTCTTCTTCTGTAATTGGAAAATCTGTTCCAGGAATTGATCCTGGGTTTGCATCTCCTTTTGTTCTAATTGTTTTGGGATCATCCTCAAGTATTGAGGCTACTCTATGTACAATTACTCTATCATGATCTGAGGGCCGATTAAACACAATAATATCTCCTATCTCAATATCTTCAAAAGATTCATGCCCTTGAACTATTAGGACATCATATTGTTCTAAAACTGGAATCATACTTCCACTTGCAACTACATAAAATGGATTTTGTGTTCCAAATGCTATTTGTAATCCAATCCAAATTACCAAAACACCAATCCCTACAATAATAATATCTTTGATAATTCCTTTTGAGAAAGATCTTTTTGCCAATTATATACTCGCCTATAATATCATTGATTAAATTTACTAACTATTAGAGCTTAGTTCCACACTCTTCACAGAATTTTGAACCCTCTTTGTTTCCAAACCCACAACTAACACATTTTCCTGGCTGAATATTCTCTTCTGGATTTCCAAGAAGAACTACTTCTCCAATTTTCTTGATACTATTCCATGGGATACTTCCTTCTGTACCATCGTTTTTAGTTATTACTAAAACCATCGATTGTGTAGAATCAATACCAACTTGTTTTGCAATTCCAATCTTGTTAGCGTTTTCATCATAAATTGTTCTACCCTCAATTGTACTAACTGACGTTGCAGGACCTGGTTGTGTAACTGTTTCTTGTGGAGATTGCGCTACAGGTTCTTCAACTTGCTGTGGTATACTTTCCGCTGTAGATTCTAATGGTTTTGCAATTCCAACTTCTCCTGCCTCGTCCTGTTTTTTGAATTCTCTGTACTCTGCAATTGAGGCATTACATGAATTACAGATGTATTGTCCTTTTTCTGCTAGGACTAGATTCTCTGCAACTTCTTCATTAGGATTCTCAAATTCTATTTTTGGAGGTCCCTCAAATTCTTTTTCACATGTATTGCAAAAATGTTTAGTAATTTTTTCAGCACCTAATCTCCCTATTGGTGCCAAAAACAGATCAGGACCACCTAAATTCCCTTTCATTTGTTGTTCATCTGTAACTGTAGCCATAACATAGCCGCCAGAACCTCTTAATTTTTTCAACCTAAGTTCTGCACTCATATCTGAGTTTTATCAAAACGTCATTTAAGTATATATCAAATTTAATTATACTACAAAAAATACGGTGTTAATTCTGGTGAACATTTTTAGGTATGGTTGATAAAATGAAAATACAATGGGAATTACGCAAATTTCAGATACCAAATCTTGGGAAGTTGATGTGATAAACTCTGACGTCCCTGTATTTGTAGACTTTTGGGCAGAATGGTGTGGTCCATGTAGAATGGTCGGTCCAGTAGTTGAAGAACTGGCAAATGACTATGATGGCAAAGTAAAATTTGTCAAGGTTAATGTTGATGAAGCCAATGAATTGGCATCAAAATACAATGTATTTAGTATTCCAACTTTAATCCTCCTTAACAAAGGTGAGATAGTTAGCCAACAAGTAGGTGCAGCTTCTAAAGAATCATACAAAAATATGATTGATAGAGCCTTAACATAAATTCCAAACACGTTTTTCTTCTTTTTTCATTCTAAAGTAATTAATATTCCAAAAATGAAGACAGAGTATGTCATTTGGTGAAGTAGACACACTAAATATGCTATTTGATAAGCTTCAAAGTTTGTTTGATGAATCTCAAGGTTACTATGAATCATTTCTAGATACTAACAATATGTACAAAAAAGGTCAATTAAGTGACAAAGAATTCTTCCAAAAATTGGGTGATTATACCGTAGCATATTCCGCATTAGAATTTCTAGCAATCAAAGTGATATTTGAAATGAGAAAATCTCTGGGCTCTGGTTCTGGCAATACTCAATCTCCTGGATTAATGCCTGGAATGGGAAACCCTGGAATGATGGCTGGAGGTATGGGAGCTCCTCCAAGAACGGGCACTGCACAAAACCCAGTAGGTGGAGGCCCACCTGGAATTGTTTCTGCACAAGAAGCATTTGGAGATGTTGGAACATTACCATCACCAGATCCATCTTTGATGCCAAGAAGAACAGTTCAATCAAGTGGAAATGGTTGCTCTTCATGTGGTGCTGATCTTAGACCCAATTCAAAATTTTGCACAAAGTGTGGGACTAAGACGTAAAATAAAAATCAAAAAATCATTTTACTATTCTTGTGTTGTACCACATTCAGGACAAAACTTTGCTGTAAATGAAAGACTTGTACCACATTCAGGACAAAACTTTCCGTCCGTCTTTACTTCATTGTAAGCATTCCCAATAACTGCCGAACTTTTAACTGCTCCTGATGGTTCGTATTTTTCATCATCAATTAAAACAGGTTCAAAATCTTGCTCTGTCAAAAAAGTCATCATTCTTGGAATTCCTTTTCCATCATTGTTTGGATCTGGAACTGAATCACCTAACCAAAATGCAAATCTCATTAGGGTCAATTCGGGAGTAGAGAAAGCTAGGGTATGTTTTGACATATACTCTTGTGCAGCTTTTTTACCATCAAAAACTTCCATGATGTTCGTATTTTTTATTTATGTATAATAGTTTCTGGACAAGTGGACCGGGAGGGAATCGAACCCTCGACATCCTCGTTGCGAACGAGGCATTATACCCCTAAATCACCGGCCCTGAATTATCTCTTAAATCTCTTCTTTTATTCATTTTCTCAACGCATAATAGACTGCAAGGCATAAAATTTTTCAAATGACGTATGATACTATAATCACTAATTCTCATATTATCCTCCCACAAGGAATGATAGACAAAAATATCTTAATTGATGATGGAAAAATTGTAGGATTTACAAATGATGTTCCTGTATGTGATCATAAAATCAATGGGAATGGTCTAATTTCAATTCCCGGACCAATAGACACACATGTGCATTATGGTGTGTATTCTCCAATAAATGAAGCAGCAAAAACTGAATCTCACGCTGCAGCTATTGGAGGAATTACAACGATGATGCGAATGCTTCGACTAGGAGATCCTTTCTCTAAATCCTTACAAGAACAACTTGATTCTGCTTCTCAAAACCATTATGTAGATTATACTATACATGCCTCTGTTTTTAATCCACAACAAATCAATGAGATGAATTTTTGTGTTGAAAAGGGGATTACCTCTTTTAAAATTTACATGAATCTTGGTGGCGAAGTTGGTCATGTGTATATGGATATGCCACCAAATTCATCACAACTTGTTCTAGCTCAAGTAGATGTCACTGATGATATAGTTGAGAATACAGTAAAGACTGCAGCTTCACTTGGTTGTCCAGTACTAGTTCATGCAGAAGATTATGAATCATGTGGATGTGGAATTAAAACTGCAAAAGAAAGAAAACAAGATGGACTGTGGGCTTGGTCTGAAAGTCGCTCTCCTGAATTTGAAGCAAAAGCAATTAAGACTGTATCAAAATTTGGAAGAAATTATAACTGTGTAATCTACTTTGTTCATATTGGATCAGAACGTGCACTGAGACAAATCGAAGAAGAAAAAAAACTTGGAACAAAAATTTTTGTTGAAACTTGTCCTCATTATCTGACATTATCTTATGAAAAACAAGAGGGATATCTTGCTAAAGTCATGCCTCCAATAAGGACTGAAAATGATCGTAAGGCTATTTGGAATGCCCTTTCTCATAATCTTATTGATACTGTAGGCACGGATCATGTTGCAAATCAGCTCAAACTTAAACTAGGAGGAGATGATGTTTGGGGAGCATTAGCTGGATTTCCCGGAATTGGAACTGCACTTCCAATATTACTTAATGATGGTGTAAATCAAAATAGAATTAATCTTGAACAGCTTGTAAAACTTACTAGCCAAAATGCAGCTCAAATTTTTAGCATGTATCCACAAAAAGGAACTCTTGAGAAGAATTCTGATGCAGATATAACTATGATAGATCTGAAAAAAGAAAAAAAGGTTACATCTGACTTGTTTGGAGGATATTCTGATTATATTGTATATGAAGGAAGAAATTTGAAAGGTTGGCCTGTTAAAACAATTGTTAGAGGAGAAATAATTGCTGATGATTTTGAAGTAATTGGAAAACTTGGTTATGGTAGATTTGTTAAACGAAAAATTAATTCAAAGTAAATGATTTCTTTTTCTTTTCTATTTTGATTTCTTACGATTACTTTTTATTATTAAAATCTAAATTATTATTATTGTATGTGCAATTTCTTTTTCTATTTTTAATTATTTTTAGTATTCTTGGCAGTACTATATTTTTTGAAAATTCTTTTTCCCAACAAAGTACACCACCACATCACCAATGGAAAAAATCTGTAGATCCTGATGTAATAATATGTAAAGAAAATCATCTGCTATTGCAAAAACATGATGGTAGTCCTGCATGTGTTATGCCATCTACATACATGAAATTAATTGATAGAGGATATGGTAACTATGATTCATCAATTATGAGTAAACGACCTGAGATGATGACTCAACTAATGCATCATATGGTATCTGATGAAAAATTAATGCATCATTGGCATGAGATGATGCAAAAAAATCCAAACGTAATGTCACAAACCACGAATGATTGGGTTTCTCAAATAAAAGAAAATCCTCAATTATTGAAAAACATGTTAAGTCCAATGACTAGTGATCCTACTTTACGTGAAAAAATGATTCAAACCATGAAAAATCATTCTCAAATGGAAAACTCTCTAAAACAGCATTCTAAATGGATGGATTCAGTACACCAGAAAATGATGGGCTCTGATATGGGTCAAGGCATGCATAATACTGTGTGTGCTTGGTGTTCTGACTATCAAATGCCATCTAGTCATGATCATTCTATGGGAATTGCAAATTCTGATAGACTGATGAATATGATTCATGAAATGTGGGTAAATTCTGGTATGAGGCATGATATGCATAAATTAATGCTGCAGAATCCATCTCATATTGCACAAATGTCTGAACAAATGATGGAACAAATGCTTGGTAAAGTAATGGATGACAAAGTTCTTCGCCAACAAATGATAAACTTGATGTTAGAACATAATGATTTTATGAATACTATAAGACATGATAATCCAACTCAAGAACATTAATATATAAAATTTTCATATGAATTAATCTAGAAAACTTTTAGATAATATTAAATTTGCCATCTGTTTTAGCTTTGTAAATTATATCTGGCTTTCTAAGAAAAATACCTGATTCTAACACTCCTGTAGTTTGCTTAATTTTTTGTGTAAGTGTTTTTGGATTCTTTATTGTTCCAAAA
>JAOTUX010000036.1 GCA_029863665.1 Candidatus Nitrosopumilus sp. | reverse complement strand
AGATGACGGCAAGATTGCCTTTGATGATAGGATAGGATATGCGCTGCACTATTTCGGATCAGAAAGTTCAGCTGCAAACCCTGATGATACCATTGGAGTACACGAGGACAGACGTTCAAAGATTAATGATTATTTCTTTTCTTCATGGGGTGCTGACCCCTGGGTGTACCAGTTCATAGACGGTTCAATTGGGGCATCACCATTCTCTGACGGAGTGGAACTAACATGGGATGAAGCCCACGATGTTGGGATTGTGACTCCAGAATCTCCAGTTGCAATGTCTGTTGCAATAGGTACTGGTTTGGTATCATCTGCATTTCCAGGAATTATTCCATTTGAAGTAAATTCACCAGAGACTGGAAACTTTCTCAAGGCGGGATACGGCAAGATAAAGTTCAGTTATGACGGCTTTGATGACGTGGTGGTGGATCCCATTTTACAGATTCCAAGGTACGAGAACGCGACGGTGTTTAACGTTTTGGAGTCAGACCACTTTGCGGGATTTGACAATACGTTTCTGACTGATAGTATAGAATACATGTATCCTGAGAATCATTTTTGGAATACGATCAACGTAACTGCATTAGACAAGGACGGCAACATAGATGGAACTATTGACTTGGAGCTGACAGTAATTCCAAACTATACAATTGCCGGCACCTTTGACATTGACGAGTATCTGTACGACAAAATAGTTTTTGATACTGACGATGATGGGTTCTCACAAATAATAGCGGGACTTGATTCTATGGGAAATGATATCGTAATTGTAAACGGAGATGAGGTCTATCCGCTTGATAATCTAATCATGGCAGGAAACGGTGAGATTATTTTAGAGAAGACAAGAAGAATTCTAACATCATTTACGCAGTATGCAGAAGTGACAAACCAAACATTTGATCCAAACAATGTACCGGACATTTCTGAAAAGTACCTGCTTGATACAGGGGACGCAATCATGGCAATACCACTAACCACATCTTTGCAGACTTTGAATCCGTATGAGCTGCAGATTACAGCTAATGACGGTGCAGATTCTGTAACTCATACCTTTGAGCATCCGTGGTACGAGTTTTCCATAGATTACAACTATACGCTGAACATGGCAGACGACAACGTGCTGGATCTGAAAAGGGATCCTACAAACCCGAGAATAATGTTCTACAAGTACAACGAGGACTTTGGCACTGTTGAGAGTCTCACCATTAACGGGATTGTAATAACAGGTGATGATGACCTGCCCTCCTGCTTTGGCGTAAAGTCAGCAGGAATATGTCCCATTTTAGTGCCAGAGTCAGAGTATTTGGAAGAGCTTGACATTACGGCCCAAAACATGTGGGGAGGAATCGCAGGTACAACACAGCCTGAAATAACTCAACTAGAACCTGTAATTCCTGATCCTGTAGAGGCAATGCTCGGACTGCACGTGTATGATTGGGTATTGGTGCTAATTGTTCTGATGATTATCCTGGTACTGGGATACAAAATTTTCAAGAGGTTCTTTTTATCTAATTACTAATGGAGTAGTGGAGAAAAAACAATGGAGAGAAAGATAAACCTGCAAAAAAGAGATTACATCTCAAAAAATAAAATATACAGACAGTATAGAATTAACATTCCAATTGAATTTGTTAGAAGATTAGGTTGGGACGAAAATGAATTCCAGAAACTGCAGATGATATTCAAGAGAAGTAAGGACAGAAAATTCTTGCAGATTCAAGTTGAAGATTGAGTGCAAGGAATTCTACTTCATGCAAATTGCGCACTTACACCATCGTGTTATATTGTGTGATCTATATAATACACTGAGTTATGTAAATTACTAAAATAGACAGCATTTGATTTGCACGTGTCATATCTTATTGGATATGCAGTCTTGTTGAGGTCTAGAGGAATATGATTTTCTGGATCAGTTTTGATATAAGATTAACGGTAGGTTCTGATCAATTTTGATAATCCTTCCGTTTTATTTTACTAGAACCATAAACTCCACTCTTTATGCATTGGGTAATTCACGTTGACAAAGAACTGGACACTTACGTTCAAAGCCCGGTAACAGTACTTAACGATAGAATTAAGATCCTTTACAGATACATAAAATAGTACATCTTTTTGGTTCTTAATCTCTTTAGTACTGCAAATCCTCTCTGATCTGTATTAGAGGGTTTTAGGATGAGTTGGATATATGCTACAATAATTATCTTTAATTGTTATTAAAAATGATAATTTGGTATTTTCTTAAATATATGAAACCGATCACTACAGTATGTCTGTACAGGATAACGTGGATTTATCTATACATATACATGAAAATTTGATCAACCAGATAATATCTCATCTTATGTATTATAGGCCAGCATTTTTCAATTATGGTACAAAATTGGTAGTAGATAACACAGAAAAATTATGCTGTCCGTTAAACATATCTTCAGACATTGATCAAAATGATGATCCAAAAATTTATGACATTACAGAATCTAATCTAGACATTCCATCAGGACTACCTGATTTCTGTTTTCAGATTACAAACGTAAAAATAGAATTTTATCCAGCAAATTGTTTGGTATTGCCATTTGAATTAAATTCAGAATTTCATGATGGTTCTATGGCATTTCATGTCCAGATGTGTATGGGCATTTCATGTCCAGATAATAATAATTCGACATATTATCAAACAGACAAAAAACTAGAATGTTTTCATCTTAATGTACTTGGTATATGTAGCATAGAAGAAAGGAAAAAGGATAATGATCCAATCAAGTTTGTCATTGACAAAATAGAAATACCTGAAATTAAGGGAAATCAATTTGAGACCATCATAAAATGTTATGTTAACTATTACATGAAATCAATATTTCTAAGACAAATCAATGAAGCAATTGATCAATTCCTCAGAAAATCATCACCACAAGAAGATGAATTTCAATTTTTCAATTTTTTGTCTCTGGGTTATGATGTAAACATTGGAGAAATGAGAATAGGCATACCATCACTGCCTGAAGAAAACCCCCGAATAAAACGAAATCAATTCGAATCTTTTATTTCTATGGATGGACTTTCTCCTGTAACTCAAACTTTTCTTTATAATAATGAAGAAGATGAAGATGCAGAAGAAACACCTACGGGAATACCAGGCGATTCTATGACCTCTTCAGAAATGCCTGAAAATAAAATTGAACAGATTAGCATAAGTACAGAAGTTGGAAGAGTTAGAGAAAGACAACATGATTTGACAACAGAAATTTCGGCAAATTTCTTGGATGATACAATCAGAACATTTCTCGAGGGTTTTACGTTTGACGTAAACTTGAAAAAAACTATTGGAGAAGAAGACAATGTCCATATAACATACACATTGTCGGGTCAAGCTAGATTAAGACCTGATCCTAATCTATCTCACGATGAACTGCTAATTGAATTGGGCAATAAATCACGAGAACATATTATTGAACACATTATACGATTAAACAGTTTACAACTTGAATGGAACAACCTTACTTTGACAGAAGAAGTTTGGATGCCTGGGATATCCCCCACAATTCCTATGATCAATAATGTGGAATTGACAGAAATAGTGAATTGGTTTACGTTAAAAAGTCCACCAATAGAATTCATAATTAAAACATATTATGTTGAAATAGATACTGAATCAGGAGGCAGTAATAAATGGAGAATTGTAATGGCTCCACAACTTAACTTCAAACCTGCATTTTCATTACTTGAAAACAGATGGAATGATGGATTAGAGGAATGGCGGAGTTGGGTCAGTCAACGTGCATACATTGTCCAAGAAGGTTTTGATAAATGGAGTAAAGACGTGGCAGAAAGTAGGGTAGAGGAAGAAAGTATAGATGATGATGATTACTGGGAGCGTGTAAAGAGAGATGCAAAAGAGATATGGAATGGGTTGATTATAGGATTTACTGAGTTTATTGATGGACTGAGAAATGCTGTTAATGAGGGCGAAGTATTTTTGCGTACATGTTTAGAAGCAATAAAAATGCCTGATGATGAAAATCTCCCTGATTGGCTTAAAAATTTGATAAATAACTATCTGATGTTAGAAGCACACATCAACAAGATGATTTTAAAATTCTTTATCGATAAGGGTCTTTATTTCCAGATAGACGATCCTATTGAAATTCATCCTGAGAAAATGATCGGTGATGTAAATCTACCAATAAAATTACCCATTTATAAAACACCAGTTAGCATCCCAATTCAATATGTTGGAATTAAAACTGATAACAACAAGTTAATTTTTAATGCTGACTTGGGAAATTCGACACATTAAGTTTACACAATTCCAACACAAAAATACCACAACGTGAAAATCATTTTCTATCAACCTAATCTCTGTATAATTACACACTCCATACCATCCCAAACCAGAATCTCCACATCAGCAGAAAACAACATGTTACATTCTAAGCATCTTTTAATTCCAGTAGGGACACGACCTTGCTTTCGATTCTCGTATTCCTCCAAGTTTCTTATCTTACCTGTTCTTGCAGGTTTTGGTAGGTGTGGAGATATTGTACTCCATTGTGAGTCCGATAATTCTTGGAATTGCATGAAATGGTTTGCAGAATGATGATAGTTAGATCAGGAAGATCGTCAGTTATTCACTAAATGATCAGTTTTAGGACAAGTTGATCAGAGTAATTTTGTATTTTCAGACCTAAAATAACTATTCCATCTTTACGGAGTAGGCTCTGAACGATTGCGTTCAAATCTCCCTCCCGGCGCCATACGCAAGCGTTTAGAGCTGTTATAAAATAAAATACTTGTCTAATTTTTCATTGCTTTTAAAATAAACCCAAAATAATTTTTTTAAATCATGTATTGTTGTTACTGCTCGTCTAAAAATAAGATTTGATGTTTGATGGATTGTAGATATATTCTCTTTTAAGCAAATCAAAATATCATTTTGTGAAAAAAACTGTTCTGGTTCTCTTTACAATGATGATAATCATAATGAGCATCAATACAACTCCAACTTTTGCACAAACGACACCAAACAAGGGCATTGACTACAACGTTGAACTGGCATGGCAACAAGAGCACCTGTGGCATCTTGGAAAGAATCTCTCAATAGGAGATTCCTACACCTATAGGATTTGTGATCCTGATGCAATGATTAACTATTCTGCTGAATCCTATCACTATTTTACAAAGGATTTAGAGCACAATGGTTCTCTGTGCTATACCATACAGATGGACTTTGTAAATCTGATACCAACTGACCAGAACCATATTAGCAGCCACATTTGGATAATTCAGGCACAAATTACTGATAATTTCACAGGGAATACCCGAAATTCAGTATTTCATGTTGATGCTGAATCCTTTGAGGTAAGATCTGCAGATACCATCCATCCAGATTCCATACGATACGCTGACTCTCTCCAGGATACCATATTTTCAATCCACAAGTATACCGCAGCCCAATCAAAGTTGCTGCAACCCGGAGTCAATTGGGGAGAAGTGACAGAGTACAATGATAGAGGACAAAATCCCCACATGCTAGTTCTTGATGAAATAAAATGGGATGCTAATCCATATCACTTTGAGATACTAGAACAGAAAACAATAAGAGAACAAAAAGAGATTGACGTATTTTCAGTAGGATATGAAATTGACATTGTAGATGCATCTGACTTGATCACAGATGAAAAGACAATAAAAGAAGAAGATACTAACAACATTACAAATTATTATCTTGTCAACTCACATTTGCCATTTCCAGTGTTGGGATTACACTACAATCCATCATACGTCATAGAACCTCACAAAGAATACGAGTTTGAGTTGATTACATATCTTGAGACAAAATCAAACAGACCGCCACAAGAACCAATAGAAAATGATGTACTATTTGATGTTAACCCGGACTTGCCAATAACAGAAAGAGGTACAATTGAATTAACATTCCCAGATGATGTTATTCCAGATGATGATGTCACTATTGATGATCCTGTTCTAGATGATAACACAGTTGATAATAATTATGATGATGAAGGTCCTGATGTTATAATTATTCCATATGATGATATCATTACAAATGATGATATCATTCCAAATGATGATATCATTCCAAATGATGATTCTATCCCAGATGATGTTATCACTTCAGACAATTCTCAACCATCTCAAAATGATTCTACGATACCAGTAATAGTAATTTTAGCAATAGTTCTTGGTGCAGCAGGATTCGTACTGTGGAAAAAACCTTCGTTCCAGTGGAAAAAGAAAAATCAAAACATCACAAGAAAAAAGATAACGTTTGAAGACAAGATTAACCTGGAGATTGACACTGTTGAACCATAACCACCTGCTTTTAAGCAAAATGAGATGATGATGTAATGGAGCAAAACGAGCTAGTAGTCTTTGAGAACTTTTCGATACTGAACCAAAAGGCCATGGCCTTACCAATCGGCAAGGTCTCAATCAGGCAGGTTCTCCTGATAACCATGGGGTTTTTCTTTGCCACCATTGTATATTTGGCTACAACTGATCTGATATACGCAGGCATATCATTTGCGCCATTTGTGATAATATCCATGATCAACACCAAGATCGTGTCCCTTGACCAGATTATCAGAAACAATATCTCATTTTTAATCAGAGGAACATCCCTATCAAAGAAATACCTGAACTCGCTGAAATCAAAGAGCAATGACTCCTCCCAAAAAGTAGAGTCTAAAATAACTCCAATCAAAGAAAAGAAAAAGCAGTTGTTCTCTTTGGGAGAAATGATAAAGTCAATAGAATCAATCATCCTAAAGAAACCAAAAACCAAAGATGATGATGAGGAAAACTCTACTGATGCAAAAACCTCAAAGGATGCAAATACGAAAATCAAGAATCATTCAGTTGTCTTGACTGTATATCATCATGATGATAATTCTATAATACTATCCAATCTAAAGGGAGGCAACAACAAATTTCTCTCAAAAGAAAAGATTTTGGATTACTTGGAATCATCACTTGATGGAATCAAACTTGAAGAGTTTGACTATTCCATCAAAAAAGGAACCATTACAATTCCGTTGCACAAGTCAAAGAAATACTCTGTAACGGTAAATGACGAAAAAATAATTAATCATTCCACATGAGGGCTAACCGCATCACTTTTTCCCTTTTATGCAATTCACAATGACCCTTCAATGATAAAGTCCAGAAGCCAAGACAGCAAGGGTGACGAAGGAGGAGTAGGCAAGTTCATCGCTTTACTTATCGCGGGAATTTTTGCACTGATACTCATCACGATTATCGTGCCAAACGTTCTCGGAGTGAGTGTGAACTATTTCTGCATCGGCCCAGAGTCTGTACTTAACGGAATGACTACGAACTACTGTGAGGTAGACGGTGCGGGCCTGATTACGGGTCCTGCAGCAGACAACGTGTTTTTGCCTGAAGAGGTAAGGGCGACTGCTGGTGACCTTGTCAGTACCGCATTCATTGCAGTATCAATTGGCATCATATTGATTGGTGCAGTAAAGATTCTGCAATACAGAATTGTAGCTCAACTTCCAAAATCTGAAAAATCAGTAATAGCAGCAGCATAGAGGAAACCATACGAAACAATGATGATGCCAATGCATGAGATTTGGACAAAACTAGTGGAGAAAAAGAGGAAAATTCATGTAGGTGTCAAACTGGTCCTGCTATTCTCCTCCCTATTTTTTTACTTTTTTTTGGAAAAGCCTGAATTACCTACAGTTACCTATGGATTGTTCCTGTTCTGGGAAATTACATTATTCTTGGACATGAGAATTACAATGTCTCTCAAAGATCTGGTGAAAAAACATGAGGCAAATGACATTTTTCGAAATCTGTACAAAAAATTTGGCAAAAAGGCAATTGTAGCTCAACTTGGAATAGAATGCTCCTTTGTTGTATTATTTCCAAGCATTGCAACATTAAGACAACCAGGAGAATTATTTGAGATTGATTTTATGGGATCTGCAATACTTGCGGGAATAATTGGGGTATTACATGTATTTGCATGGAGGAATAACAAGAAGGAAATTCAAAAAATCAATGATCAAAAATACCTCTAGAAACTTGTGTTTTATTTTC
>JAOTUX010000035.1 GCA_029863665.1 Candidatus Nitrosopumilus sp. | reverse complement strand
GATTGTAGCATGAACCTGTGATCCTGGAGGATATGTAGATCTGTCTAAACTTGAGGAGGCAAAGCCTTCAACAGTATCAAAGGTAAGTACTGTGGTTTGAGCACCACCACCTTTGTTATACTGAATGTCAACATTACCAGTTGGGTTTAGAGGATAGAGTTGAATGAATGGCCATGCTTCTGGATCAACACCGATTTGTCCTGCTCCGTTACCTGCACCTAGAGTTTCAAAGAGATTGATATCTTTTTGTTCTCTAACTACATTGTTAGCAAGACCGTCTGTACCTACTGTGGCACAAGCGTTACCGGATATTACACCACCATCAGATGCACCAACGGCAATACCACTGGAATCATCGTTTGGTAGGATAACACCTACAGTATCGGAAAAGGTTACTGAACTAGTACCTAGACCGAAGTCTGCAGTATTGTCACAAAATTCACCAAAGTCGAGACCTTCACCCAAAGCTTGGGATGTAGAGTCTGCGATTTGTACCATGTCTCTATCTGCAAAGTAACCATACCAGTTACCATCAACTGCTTGGACCATTCTCATGATCTTGCCGTTTACAGTAACGTCTGGTTCACCTTTTGCCTCATCTGTATCATTGATGTTAGAATCAATTACAACTACCTCAATTACTTGAGGTCCTGACATATAGTTGTCAAAGTTTGAGTTTTCTGCGGATACAAATAGATTGGCGTTGGCAGCATGTGCTGCTGGCATTACACCAGGTACAGCAAATGTCATACCACCGGCAATCATAATTGTCATTATAGTAAGACTAGTTATTTTACGTCCTATTTCGTTATTCATGTTATTGATTTTTTTCTCTAAAGTTTGTATTTAAGCCTAATGGACGAATTGTCCACAAAACAGCATTTTTTTGTAGTTATTTCATGCCTGAACTAGCCTTTATGTAATTTCTTGATCGTAACTTGTAATTTCTACAATTTAGATATAGATATGAAATTATAAAAGAATTTCTACTATCAAATCAGGATAGAAAACAAGATAATTGTGAAAAAAATCATAATATTATTGAAGATCTTTATTACTGGTGGCGCAGGTTTTATTGGTAGACATCTAACAGAGTTTTTTTTGAAAAACAACAAAGTCTGCATATATGACAATTTATCAAATAGTTCCAATAAAGATATCTCTCAATTAGTCAAAAATGGTGCTGATTTTGTTAAGGGAGATATTTTAGATTATGAGTATTTAAAAAAATCATGTAGTGAATTTGATGTAGTGATTCACCTAGCAGCAATAAGTGATGTAAAAAAATCTACACAAAATCCTGAAATGACTGAAAAAGTCAATGTGAGTGGAACTACAAACGTTTTGAAGTGTTGTGTTGAGAATAATATCAAGAAAATAATATTTTCATCCTCAGCTGCAGTATATGGGAATTGCAAAATACCAATATCAGAAAAATCAGACATTAAGCCTATCTCTACATATGGAGTAAGCAAGATGAAAGGAGAAAAACAGATAAATGAATTTTCAAATCATTCTGGATTAAACACAATATGTTTAAGATTATTTAATGTATATGGGAAAGGACAAAATAAAGAATACGCAGGTGTTATTTCAAAGTTTTTAGATGGGATTTCTGAAAAAGATGAAATAATAATTTATGGGGATGGAGAACAAACACGTGACTTTATTTCAATAAAAGATGTTGTAAAAGCATTTCATTGTGCAATAAAAAAAGAAACAACAGATAATGAAATTTTTAACATTGCAAGTGGTAAGTCAATTACAATAAAAAATTTAGCTACATTGATTGCATCAATTTTTAATAAAAAAATAAAAATAAATTACAAACTTGAAAACAAACATGAAATAAAATTTAGTGAAGCAGATATTGCCTTAGCACAAAAAGATTTAGGTTTTAATCCAGAAATAAAATTAGAGAAAGGGTTACGAGATTTAGTATCGATCTCGCATTAAGTTAGCCATTGAAAACAAAATAACTGCAGTTACTGAAAGAATTGAACCAAGTAAAAATAACACAACAGAAGCTAATAAAGAACCATAAAAGACAATTTGTTGATTTAGATATGCATCCAAGAAAATCCCACCCAGAATTACACCAGAAATAATCAATACAATTCCAGGAATTCCATAAAACTGAATGGGGTGTTTTATTGAGACATACTTTAGAGTGTTCATTAAAACTGAAATCCCATGAGGTACAGAGTGTTGCTCTGATGTGTCACCATCATAAGACACCGTAATAGATACTTCAGCTACAGACAATCCTTTATTAGAAATTTTTAATAAAATTTCTGTAGAAACAGACATACCTTGTTCAGATGGATGTATTGCATCAATAGCATTTTTTGAATACGCTCTAAATCCTGATTGCGAATCAGATACTTTGAAATTTGTTCCATAATTAGATGCAGATGTGATTATTTTGATTCCTGTTTTTCTGTATCCAGAAGCCTTTGTACTATCATCTAAAAATCTGGAACCAATTACAACATCCACATTATGTGTAGTGAGTGCATCGATTAGTAATGGAATTTGATTTGGATCGTGTTGAGAGTCTCCATCAATTGTTACCATAATCTGTGCGTTTTCTTTTCTTGCATAATCAAATAGAGTAGAAATTGCAGCACCATATCCTTGATTTTTTTTGTGAGACAGAACGACTGCACCAGCTTGTTTTGCCACATTTTTTGTATCATCAGTAGAGCCATCATCACATACGATTACTTTATCCGCATAAGGTAGTGATTTTTCTATGACATCCTGTATGTATGATTCTTCATTATATGCAGGAATACAGACTAGTTTCAATTTAACAAATTTTATTTCAAGTACAAGTAAAATGTTTGTGTTAGATTCTCAGTTGGGAACGTTCACCTAGAAGGAACTGCTTTTTTGGATTATCTTCTATTTCTGATCCATGGGCGATAATACTGTTTGATAGATTAATTTTAGAATCAATCTTGCAGTCATTCATAACAATAGAATCTTCTATATTACAATTCTTCAATGTGCAATTATTTCCAATACTGGCATATGGACCAATTCTTGCAGAAGGGCCAATCTTGCAGTTTTTACCGATAATTACAGGTCCTATAACAATAGAATCCCTTGAAATTTCAGTGTTCTTTCCAACTACAATGTTATCTTTGATTTTAGAATCATCATCAATTAAGAATTGATTTTCAGTTCCCAGAGAATCAAGTACAAGTTTGTTTGCATGAATTATATCTTCAGGGGTTCCAGTATCCTTCCACCAACCGGTAACGATATCATATTTGATTTTATTTCCGTCATTCAGTAGCATGTCCAATGCATCAGTGATTTCCAGCTCACCTCTCCATGATGGTTTTAGATTATCAATGATATCAAATATCTTAGGAGTAAGAAAGTATATTCCTAGTACAGCCAAGGTCGACACGGAGTTTTTTGGTTTTTCTATGATTTTTTTTATTTTGTCTGGGTTATCTGAATCTAGTTCTGCTATACCAAAACGTTGTGGTTCGTTTACTTCACACAATAAGATCATTGCATCAGAATCCGAAGTTTCAAACTTTTTTGTGTATTCTACTAAATTTTTTCTTAGTACATTATCTCCGAGATATACTATGAATTTGTCATTATCAATAAAATCTTTACACAATCTAATTGCATGTGAAATTCCCTTTGGAGAATCTTGGTAGATATAAGTAATCTGTACTCCAAACTTGGAACCATTACCATAGTATTCTTTTACTTTTTCTGGATATACATCCCCAACAATAATTCCAATTTCTGTGATTCCAGCAGTCTTCAAATCATCCAAAGCATATTGAGACATGGGCTTGTTTGCAATTGGGAGTAGTTGTTTTGGTCCGGTATGAGTAAGTGGTCTTAATCGTGTTCCATGACCACCATGAAGAATAATTCCCTTCAATTGGATTTTGGAATAGGTTTAGCAGTATATTTTAATTTGGTTTGACAGTTTTTGGAAAACCACGTTTATCATACAAATTATTTGATGTTATTGAGTTCATTTAGGAAGCAATCAAGACCATGTTGTATTGTTTGTGGTTTTTCATTTAGAATTTCAATGGCAAGTGATACATCAAGTGAAGAATCTTTGGGTCTTGGTGCTTTCCAATTCATATGATCTATTTTTGTTGGGATTAGTAATTTTTTATCAAGATTTAGCTTATCAGAAATTAATTCAGCCAGATGGTATCTTGAGATTCTAGTTGCTCCAGATAGATGGATTATACCAGTAATCTGCCTTGTTGCAATTTCAATTAACATCTTTGATAGATTTGGAACGTAGGTAGGGGATGTAAACTGATCAACAAGAACAGATATTTCTTTTTTAGATTCAAGACTTTCTTTTATCCACAATGGAAAACTCTTTTTTTTAGGATGAATCCCAAATGGAGTACTAGTTCTTGCAATGCACCAACTTGACGCTAAATTATTTAGTATTATTTCTCCATTTAGTTTTGATTTCCCATAAAATCCTAATGGATTAGGTACATAATTTTCTTTTTTCAGTTTATGTTCACCATCAAATACGTAATCAGTGGACACGTAAACGAAAAAGGCTAGTTGTTTTGCAGCTTGTTTTGCAATGATTTTTGTAGATATTACATTTAGACGTGTGGCAAATTCTTTTTCAGTTTCACAGTGATCAACATTTGTGGCAGCAGCTAAATGAATTATACTGTCAGGTTTTACTTCCAGAAGTGTTTGTCTAATTTTATCATGGTCTAATAGATCAAGTTGTATTGGAATTCCATATGTTGGTTTTTGATTATGATAACATGAATAAACTTCATGTTTTAGTTTTACAAGATCTTTTACTACTTGTGAACCTATTAATCCAGCAGAACCAGTAACTAGGAATTTCACACTCATTATCATGTTTAGTTATTTGTATACTTGTTCCTAATGTCATGTCAAATTTGTTAGAGGTATCAATTAGATTGAGACATTTTTTATGCTTATTAGTTAATTAGAGCAGAACGACATTATATTTGATTTATTTCACAGTAACAGACTTTGCTAAGTTCCTTGGATAATCTGGATCTGTTTTTTTTTCAAGGGCTACGTAATACGATAGAATTTGTATTGGAATAGTTTCCGAAATAGGATATGTTAATTCGTTGGTTGCTTTCGGAATTTCTATCCAATAATCATATAGATCGCTTCTCTTATCAGAAATGCCAATGATTTTAGCACCACGAGATTTAATCTCTCTTGCACTAGTCATAGTATCAGAATAAGTAGAATCATCAGGATTAATGATTATTGCAAATACGTTAGAGTCCATTAATGCAAGAGGTCCATGTTTTAATTCACCCCCTGGAATTCCTTCTGCATGAATGTATGTTAGCTCTTTTAACTTCAAAGATGCCTCCATAGCAATTGGGTAGTGTATCCCCCGTCCAAGAACGTAGATGTCTGATGTATCTTTTAATTTTTTTGCAATTTGTTTAATTTTTTCAGGATTGTCAAGACTGATAGATATGGAATGAGATATTTCGTTAAAATCTATATTAAAATCATCTTTTGTTAATTCATCTAAAATTTTGTATAGAATTATGATTTGAGATGTAAAACTTTTTGTTGCAGCAACTCCTATCTCAGGACCACAGTTCATCCCTATAATCATATTTGACTCTCTTGTTAAAGACGAGGTAAGTGAATTAACTATTGAAATAATTTTGCAATTCTTTTGCTTTGCAATATGAACAGCATCTAACACATCAGCACTTTCACCACTCTGTGAGATTGTAATTAACGTTGAATTTGGTTCGATCACATATGAAGAAAATTGTAATTCGCTGGAGATGATTGTTTCTATTTTGATTTTGGCATACTTGAGAAATAATTGCTTTGCAATCAAAGCTGCATTATAACTAGTTCCACTTCCTGTAATGTAGATGTTATTTGATGATTTGATATGGTCTGCTACTGTTTTAATTGCATTTTTTATATTCTCTCCTGCTCTTAACACCGTATCGGGTTGCTCAGAAATTTCCTTCAATGTATAGTGTGCATAATCACCTTTGTATGCATCAGCAAATTCTTTAGATACTTTGGTGATTTCATATTTTACTGTATCACCATTAAAATCTAGAATTTGTATTTGGTTTTTATCTATTATAACAAAATTTTCATTGTCTATGTATATTGCATCATCAGTATATTCAATAAATCCTAGAACATCACTTGAAAGAAAATGATTATTTTTTCCTATTCCAATGATTAATGGTTCACGATATCTAACTGCTGCTAATGTTCCATCTTCAAACATTACAACAAATGAATATCTTCCTTTTAATTCCGAAATTGTTTTGATTATGGTATCTTTTACATTTGTGGTAATTTCATAATTTCTTTGAAGGAGGTTTACTATTACTTCACTATCGGTTTCACTTTTGAATATGTACCCATCATCCTCTAATTGTTTTTTTAATTCTTCAAAATTTTCAATAATCCCATTATGAACAATAGCTATTTTTCCAGAATTGCTAAGATGAGGATGCGCATTAACATCAGTCACATTTCCATGAGTGGCCCATCTGGTATGACCTATTCCAACTTTACCACATAATGCATCTAATTGAATTGTAGAATTTACTTGTTGTACTTTGCCAACTCCTTTTTTTAGTTCAATTTTATTATCAGATTCTGTTGCAACACCGACACTGTCGTATCCACGATACTCCATTCTTTTCAGTCCTTTAACAATGATTGGTGCGGCAATATCGCTTCCAGAATAACCTATTATTGAACACATAACGAATTTACCTCTATTAAAGGAGTATTTACGGATAGCCAATTTCTAAATTTGAATTCACAACTTGTCTCAACCATTTTTCTTATTTCATAAGGCATTAGGACGAAATTTTACAGTTACCAAGATTTTAATTCCAAGATTCATGTTATAACCTATTTTTAGTTGATCAAATGAGGTTCAGATAACGTATGTTGCATCCCCAGATAAGTCAATCTCAAAACACCATCAATTGATATATCCTTCCCACCAGGATTGATTTTTGAGATACCAATTCACGGTATCTTGTAATGCTTTGTCAAATTCATATTTTTTCTTCCAACCAATTTCATGTTCAATTTTAGAGCAATTAATGGAATAACGTTTATCATGTCCAGGCCTATCTTGAACATATTCTATAAGAGTATGTGGTTTTTTCAGAATATCAAGAATTTTTTCAACAATTATTTTATTAGTAATTTCTTCATACGCAGTTATGTTGTATATCTGACCAGAACGTCCTTTAGAAATTAATAAGTCTATAGCTTGCACATGATCATCAACATAAATCCAACTTCGAATTTGTGATCCGTTACCATATAATGAAACTTTGAGATTTTTTATTGATCTGATAATTGTTTTTGGTATAAGTTTTTCAGGGAATTGATATGGACCAAAGTTATTAGTGCATCTGGTGGTAATACAATTTATTCCATAGGTTCTATAATATGATGCAACTAGGTGATCAGCTGCTGCTTTAGTAGCAGCATAGGGATTACTGGGATTTATTTTAGAATCTTCATTAAAGGAAGATTTGTTTTCTGCATCACCATAAATTTCATCAGTGGATACATGAATGAATTGTTTGTCATGCTTTCTTATGGCTTCTAGTATAGAATATGTACCAATTATGTTTGTTTCAACGAATGGTTTGGGATCTATAATACTTCTATCAACATGAGATTCAGCTGCAAAATTTACCACCACATCAACATCTTTTACTAGAGAATTAATTTTGGATTCGTTTTTTATGTCATCTTTTATAAATTGATAATTGGGGTTATTTTTTACGTCTTTTATGTTTTCAAGATTTGAACCAGTTGTAAGTAAATCAAGATTGATAATTTTAGAATTTGGTATGTTTTTTAGATGGTTTCTAATGAATGCACTTCCAATGAATCCTGCACCTCCACATACAAGAATTTTCATATTTCAAAAATTAAAATTTCTTATTTAACTCTAATGCAAAAATGTAAAGTTATTGTCCGCATTTTTCAATAATGGCAATTGAAGATCTTTTTCTAATAAAATTGGTTTGTCAATTGGCCATGAAATGTTAACATCAGGATCATTCCATACTATTCCGGCTTCATGCTCTGGAGAATATTCTTGATTCACTTTGTAAACTACATCGGCTTCTTCGCTTAATACACAAAAACCATGTGCAAATCCTTCTGGAATGTAGAGTAATTTATGATTCTCTTCTGAAAGAATTTCAGATACCCAATCTCCACATGTAGGAGAATCTTTACGAATATC
>JAOTUX010000034.1 GCA_029863665.1 Candidatus Nitrosopumilus sp. | reverse complement strand
ATCCAATTATAATCTCTCCGCAAAGAGTAAGAGGGAATGTGGTTATAACTTGTGTGTTCAAAAAATTTTGATCTTAACCCATTAATGTGTCAATATTTTTAACACCACTACTATGAAATTCATACTGGCATAATTTTGGTAGTAGGTAACAACGAATCACATATATGAAGCTGATCAAAAAATTTTAAAAAAATGATCGTAACAAGTTTTTCATTTACGAATTTCAGACAACATAAGGTGACTTACACTTTGGACACTTGTCTTCAAAGGGTTCATCTTTAAAACCACATTCACCACATATTGCAGTATTTCTAACAGGTTTGAAAGAAGGGGTAAGTTCTGATGTTTTCTCAATTGATTTTTTGATTTCATCGATCTTGGCATTTTTATCAATTTTTAATGTAACAAGTAATCCCCCATTAAGCAATTTTGAGAGTTTATTACATTCAGAAATAGGCTCGCTTTTATTAGTATAATCAGATATTTCAGAAGCGTTAATGACTATTCCTTCAGAATAAGAGTCATTTTCCATGGAGTTGAGGGCAGAATTTTTACCATATTTCTCACCATCTAGGCTTGCAAAACGAATGGAACCTTCAGTTTCAGTCATAGAAATAGCCACAGGATCACCCAATTCCTTACCTTTTTTGGCTCCAACATCAACTGCAGTTTGAATTACTTTATGAAGTATTTCACGTCCTTCTTTGTTATCTTTGAATCCAAGTATGTTAAAGACTGCCTCTTTAAGTCCTACCAGATTTACAACCAGAGAAACAGAGCTTCTTTGCATGTATTGAGTATTCCTTGCAAGAATTGGGTTAAGACCTCTTCTAGTAAGATCAGATATGTCTTTTTTTCTTAATGCCATTGAAGATAAAGCAGGTTTCATTAATAGTGCAAGTCTCGCTCTAAAGTAAGTTTCATCTTTATTTGATTCAAAAGCAAGTCTTGGAAGGTTTATTGAAACAGATTGTAAAGTTATTGAGAGTACACCTGCATTCTTTGTAGATTCATTTGTTATACCGTAACTAGATGTTTGACCTTTAGCAAACATTACTTTGCCACCAAGTGAAATTATTTCAGACACAGCTTCTGACACATCAGTTATTTTTCCTTTGTCACTATCTATTATCAAGCCGATTTTTGGTACAGGTGTTATCTTTGTGTAATTTTTGTATGCATTAATAATTGAATTAATTATTTTTGTATCAGATCCTAACTGTAAACGAATTGAAACATTAGTGCTTGTTTTGTTATACTTTGAAGTTGTAGATGCAGTTGCAAATGTATCAGTTAATTTTTGTTCAAGTTCTGAAATAGATTTTGAATGTTTTGAAAATAATTGAACCAATCCATCAAGTACAATTTCTTGGGAAGCTTCTTTTGAAAGAAGAGAAATTGCAATTGACAAAGAGCTAGTAATCTCACCAAGTTGTTTTGATGCAGGAATACGTGATACATCAAGATACTTTCCTCCAAGATCAATCCCATCCTCAATTAATTCTTTAACATTAACAAATATTGTATCAGGAATCATGGACCAAATTCCAGGATTGGTAATGTGTAAATCTCCTGAAAGATGGGAATCTGCTACATCTTTTGGTAAAATGTTAGTAAGTAGATGTTCTGCAAATACTCGCTGTCCAGTATTAAACAAAAGACCCTCAGCACCATTATCGACTTTATCTAGGTTAGAAATCATCTCTTGAACGTCATAAACAGGCAAACCTAGGCGTGCAAGTTTGTTTCGATATTCCTCATGACCATGTTCTAAGAGAACGGAATTTACCATTTCCCGAATAAGAGAGCCTGTAAGATAAGTAGTTTGATATTTGTAAATTCTATTTTCAACTTCTTCAGTAATTTTTTGTGCTAATTCTAATGGAAGACTTCCCTCACGAACTAAGGATTGTATAATTTTATGAGAATTAAATTCTTCAATTGATTCATGAGATGTTCGAACATACATTTTTCCACTTTCAATAATAGATCTTTCTTCAATTTGTCTTGCCAAGCTCAAAACTAGTTTTCCAAGATTTGTAATGGTATAGCGTCTTTCAGATTTGTTAAGAGCAACAAGAGATTGTCTCAATAATTTTCTCAAGTGATATGCAAATTTTCCACTTTCTTTTTTTGATTTAAACCCAGCCAGAGATTTTAATTCAGAATAAGTTAGAGGACCTTTAGAATTTAAGATTCTGAGAATATCAATTCTGTTTGGACTTGCCATAACAGAGAAGATCATCCTTACACGTTTTGATGTAGATTGTAAAATGCCACTTCTCTTTGGTTCTGATATCTCTTCACTTAGCTCCATGCATTTTTTCTAAAACAAGGAGTAAATAAGACTTGTGACTAGATCATCTGAAACAATTTTTGATCATATTTGTTGGCTACATGCAGAAAATATTTTTTTAAAATAAAAAAATAATCTTATCAAAGATCTTTTGATCATTTTTCTTGGACATCAAGTGAGAATTCTGATATAGAAAGTTTTTGTCCACATGATGGACACTTACCATTGTAAGGATTCATGACATCCTTTAGAGATTTTAACATCTTCATGTTTGTAATTTTTTCTCCACATTTACCACATGTAACTTTAACAGACATGAAAATAATCTAATGCACAAAATTATTAAGAATCGATTTTGATTTTTTTTAATAATTCAAACAAATTATTTTACTGTTTTTCAATGATGATTCCACGTTCGTCAAAGCCAGTTATTTTGGCTCTTGTTCCAACGGGTAGATCTGCAGGAGTGGCAATTCCTGCCATAAACCCAGAAATTCTCAAATCTGAGTTATCTAACTTTAGCACTACAAAGGCATATGGGGTATACTTTTCAAAGCCTGCAGGAGCAACGGTAATTATCGTATAAGTAGCAATTGCACCTATACCCTCCAAAATGACATCCTCAAATCCCTTACTGCCACATTTTAGGCAATAATAGGCAGTAGACAAATGAAGATAACCACAGCTAGTACATTTGTGAGTTAGGAGTTTGCCTTGTTTAGCAATTTCAATTAATTGTTCTTCGACAGACATTTTATACACTCTGAAATATATGAACAGCACAACTTGCACCAGTTGCACCAAAGTTATGAGTTAAACCAATTTTTGCATCTTTAACAGTTCTTTCACCAGCATTTCCAGTTAGTTGATCAAATACTTCAACTACTTGTCCCACACCAGTAGCTCCAATTGGATGTCCTTTGGACTTAAGACCTCCTGAGGGATTAATTGAAATGTCAGAATTTAATTTTGTTCTACCTTCACGAACAGCTTGAATGCCTTTTCCTTTTTCAAAGAATCCCAAATCTTCAGTATCAACTACTTCCGCAATTGTAAAGCAATCATGTACTTCTGCAAAGTCTATATCTTTTGCAGTAATGCCTGCCATTTTGTATGCATCTGCAGCTGCAATCTTTGTACTTGGGATTGTAGTCATATGTTCACGTCCTTGTAATGCAGCTGGTGAACCACCTCTGCCCGAACCAGTTACTTCAATGTAATCCCCACCATGTTCTTTTGCAAACTTTTCAGAACAAAGAATAACAGAACTTGCACCATCAGAAAATGGACAACAATCATAAAGTTTTAGAGGACTTGCAACTACTGCAGAATTCATTACATCATCAACAGTAATTTTTTTCTGCATGTGTGCTTTTGGATTTAATACACCATTATCATGATTCTTTACTGCAACTTTTGCAAAGTCTTCTTCAGTTGCATCAAATTCTGTCAAGTAAGCTCTTGCCATTGATGCAAATAATCCAGGAAATGATGCACCAGCTTGACCTTCATAGAAAAAGTCTGAACAATACGCAAAGTATGTTGTAGTCCATTCAGTTCCTGTATGAGTCACCTTTTCAGTTCCAGTTACAAGTAAACAATCGTAAAATCCTGCTGCAACATTTGCATAAGCTTCTCTAAAAGATACAGAACCGCTTCCACATGCAGACTCTATTGTTAAAGATGGTTTATCGGGAATTCCTAATCTACTCATTAAGACAGGTCCAATATGCACCTGTTTATCAGCAACTCCAAAGACGTTCGAAATATAGGATGCTTTGATATCTTTTGGGCTAATTCCTGCACTATCTATGGCTGAAACTGACGCTTGAGTAGTGATATCTGCAATACTGTCAGGTAATTTTCCGTATTTTGTGCTACCGGCACCAAGAACGCAGACCTTTTCCACAAATGTAACTGACATGATTCCCTATAAAAATTGTTTTAGTAAATCCATTATAGAAAATGGCATCGAAGAAAGTAGAATTACAAACGGTTAAGATTAAAAAAATCACTTCAAGACATATCGTTAAAACTACAAAATCTAAAACTAATATCTTCAAGAAAGAAATTATTCAATACTTGGATAGTAATGGATATCTTTCCTGGTCCTCAAAAGAGAAAAAATACATAATTCTTGGAACTAATTTTCCAAAAAATGGGCTAGTACAATGTCCACATTGTAAACTTGGAGAACTAATGGTTATTAGATCAAGAACAACAAGAAAGCGATTCATGGGTTGTTCAAATTTTTATGGAGGATGCAAAGCCTCATCACCATTATTACAAAAGGCAAGACTTAGAGCAACAAAAAAACCTTGTGAGACATGCAGATGGCCAATGATAATTTTTCGTTATTCACGAAATCAAAAATGGACAAAACAATGTTCAAATTTTAATTGTGAAAGCAGGAATCCTAAACTTTCAAAGTAGGATAAATATCAGTTCTTCTGTTTCTGAGTAACGGTAAAACTTTACGAGTTTGTTTTACTTTGTTCAAGTCAATATTAACAAAACCTATTCCTTGTTTCTTTTTCATATCAAGTAAAATTTTTCCATATGGATCAACTACTAAACTTCTTCCACAGTAAATATTTCCAACATGATCAGGTGCAATTACATAACATCCATTTTCAATTGCTCGTGCTTTGTTAATTGTAATCCAGTGTTCTTCTTTCATGTTACCTTTAACCCAAGCAGATGGGATAACTAAAACATCAGAGCCTGCAACAACAAGGGATCTTGACATCTCAGGAAACCTCAGATCATAACAGATCATCATGCCAATTTTTCCGATAGATGTCTTTACAGGTTTAGTAATTTTAGAACCTGAAACCATTTTATCTGATTCCTTGAATCCTAACGCATCATAAAGATGAATTTTACGATAAGTAGAGATTACTTTACCAGATTTATCAATTACAAAGGAAGTATCATATACACGATTTTTTTTTCTGCTCTTTTCATAAAATGAACCTATAACTTGAATATGATTTTCTTTTGCAGTTTTTGCAATTGTTGTAACAAAATTTCCAGTAATTGTTTCAGATAAAGTTGCAAGCTGTTTTGCTGTTTGAGAAGAATTTGTATAAAACATCATAAATTCTGGAAATGCACATAATGTTGCATTTTTTGAAGCTGCTTTTGAAATATAGGAAATGATTTTTTTTAAATTATCTTCTTTGTTAGTTGATGCTTTGAATTGAACAATACCGACTTTCATGTAAGTAATTAATTAAATAACAATAAAAGGATAAACTCTTGGTACAATCATAAAATGTACCATTTTCTTATTATGTAAATTATTTCAACTAATTGTAAACCAATCAATGTGTGTATGTCATCCTCTAACTGGAGGGATATTATCCAGTTGATTTTTTTTAAAAAATAATTAAAGTTGGTTTCCTGCTAAAAACCAGTTCTCTTTAGGATTATCTTCAAAAACAACAATTACGTGATTTTCTTTTGTTTTTAGAATATCTACTGCTGATTTTGTGATTGCTTTTGCAAATTCATCTTTTTGTTCCTGTGTTCTGCCAGGATACATTGATACTGTAATCAATGGCATAAAAATTTCAAATAGATTCAGTGATTTATGCTTTCAATAATCTGACCGGTAGCCATATCTTGTACCATACATAAAATCAGAACTGTGTGTTTTTTTGTAGATATAGCCAGTAGCCAATCCCACTACAAATCCACCAATGTGAGCAAGATATGCAACTCCACCGCCTGCAACTCCAAAACCTCCAATAAAAAATGGGAGAAGGTTTTGGAAAATTAACCAGAATGGTAAAAACCATCTTGCTTGTATATGCATCATCTTCCAAAAGAAACCAAGCATTAGGAAAGTTTGAATTCTAGCTTTTGGAAAAATTACAAGGTATGCTCCCAATATTCCTGAAATTGCACCTGATGCACCAACTGCAGGTATTGCGCTGTTAGTATCACCGTAGATATGAATTAATCCTGCAAGAATTCCCCACATTAGATAAATTCCAAGATATTTCACTTTACCAAATTTTTGTTCAATATTGTCACCAAATATCCATAAAAACAGCATGTTGCCTCCAAGATGCATCAAACCTCCATGCAGAAAAATTGAGCTAATCAAAGAGACATATGGTGCTTCAGTACAAGTTACACGCATTGGACCTGCACCTAAATCAACATTGAGTACGCTTCCACCAGTGATACAATTTGGGACAGCCCCCCAATTATAAAATAAATTAAATGCATTTTGATTTGTAAAGTCAAAGAACTGACCAGTGTATACAACTTCAATAAAAAATACAATTACATTGATTATGATTAATGCATAAGTTACTTTTGGTTTGAATCCTGGAGGGTGTGGATTTTCATCTCTTAGTGGAAGCATTAGATATTTGATTTCAACAAAAATCGTATAATAAGATTTTTTATTTTATAATTTTAAAAAAAATATGATGAGAAACAGGTAAACAAGATGACTCCTCCGTTTCTCATCGAACTATGGCCTGCATGATAACTTTCACATACTAGATAAAAACAAAATCGGTACATTCGTAAAATGAACTAGATAAAAAGTTCTCATTAGATACTCATGATAAATACATCTGTATGATTAGACCTATAAAGAATATGAATAGATTAGAAGTAAAATCAAATTACAATGGCTTTTTGTTTTACTAAACTTTCAATCATGTTTAGAAATTCATCGTCAGAGATCTTTTCTTCAACCCACCATCCTGTAGGAGTTTTTACCCATTGTGGAATTCGCCATTGAGATTCTGTGATGACACCCTGTAAAGGAATAGAGATAATTTCTTTTTCAGATAAGAAATCTATTCCTTCAAGAAATTCTGAATCCGAGATTTGATTTGTTGTCCACCAATTTGCATTAAGTTTTACCCATTGTGGGATTTTTGATAATTCAAGTGGTAACCCTTTCTCAAAACCTGAAATTTTTAAAACTCCTTGTGAGGTGGGGTCCACCTTAAATGCAACATGCCAAAAACCCATCTCATCCATACTTTGGATAAACTCTACAGGTTCATCATCTAGTGTGACATTAAATTTTTCATCACCTGAAATTTGAGGAAATTCAAAATTTGCATATGTCTCTAATGGATAACTATTGTATCCTCTAATGTTTAATGTGGTCCCTTCTTCATCAAATTTTGCAGCAGAATACCATGCACCAGAATCATATCTAAAATCAAAATCACCGTCATTTTTCTTTGTAGTAATTGGAATGACTGTAGTATCAACTGGTGCAAAACAGCTATAGTAAGAAATTTCATCAGTAACTGATGGATCAGGATACATTGAGAATTCTATAATTTCTCCAGGCTCAATTTTTTCAATAAACTCCATATTGTGTGCAATATCTAAAACTTGTTCATATCCATGAATCACTGCAAATATTTTAGGAGTGTATATCGTATTATTACCAATATTTTGGATTCTACCTGTAAGATGTCCATCATCATATTTTATCAAAGTTTTATCATAAAGAACAATTATTGGAATTGTATCTTTCTTGGTAATCTCAAATGACAATTCTGGAGATAGTAAGATTGGATTATCTCCTGAGATCTCAGGAAATTTTATTTTAAAAGGAATTTCTGTACCAGAAGCTAATGGTACATGAGTAATTGTTTGAGAAAATACTTTGGAGTCATCTCTAACTGAAACAGAAATAATAGGAACAATTGCATAATCAAATTCATTTTTGACATTACCAACAACAGTATAGATTCTATTTGAATCAAAATATCCTACATATTCATCAGATGGTACAAAAACATCTGCAAAAGAAAATTGCGGAACTAATAGTAAAGAAAGGAATGCAAACAGCAGTAATAAATTTTTGTTAGTTAGCGCCTTAGAAAGAATTAATGATATCTTCAAATCCTGAGGCTGGTTTTTCAAGTAAGCTTGGTCTATAGTCTTCAATCAATTTATCTATAAGATCTCTTGCTTTAATATAATATCTCTTTTTGAGTCTAACAAATTTAATTTCTACTAATCTATCTTCAACAATTTGTGAAAGATAAAGAGAAACTGTAGAGGGTGATTTTTTGGTTGCTTTTACCAATTGAGTAAATTCCAATCCATCTTCTTGAATTAGTGCAAGTAACAAATCACGTGGAGTTTGTTTTCTCAATGCTTTGATTACAAGATATTCATCTTCAGTTATT
>JAOTUX010000033.1 GCA_029863665.1 Candidatus Nitrosopumilus sp. | reverse complement strand
AACTTCCAATAGGTAATCCCTTAGTTGTTCTGTATTCTTGAAGAAATTTTCTTCCTTCTTCAGTTTTCAAATTCCTTTCAAAGTCTTCATCAGAAATATTTTCTGGTGTATTTTTAGGTGGAACCCATTTGAAAAGTTTATGAAAGAAGTCATGATCATCATCAGAAAATCCTCTCATGTCTTTCCAGAATTCATAATCTTCTTTCTCAAGGTTGGATTTCTCTCGTTTAGTAAGAATTATGGGAATTAAATGAGCAATCGTATATCCAATTACAAGTATATTGATGGTGTTAAGAATTTTTGTAAATTTTTCAGCAGCTGTAACCCCACTATCATTATTTTCGGTATCTATACTAACATCTTCAGAAATTGTTGTTTCATAAAACAGATCAAAAGATTGAATGTACACATTCATGCTAGTAATTAAAATTATTGCAAAAAATGGCAAAACTCCAACCTTTACGAATCTTGAAAGATGAGGTCGTACATAATTAAATTTTTGAGATTTGACCCAATTTGAAAAAAAACGATAAACTATAACAATTCCAATGATTCCAAAAACTAATACTGTAAACGCAATTTGCAGTACTTCCGAAGATGCAATTAATTCAAACACATTTTGAAATTCACTAGTCTGTCCTTTTACTGCACCTATAATTTCATCTTCTGCCATCTATCTCACTTTTTACCTTATTTTCTAGAATACAAAGGTTAACCTCTATTGTTATCACTGATTGAAATTTTTGTCAAACTTTTGTTAGATTTAACAATTTCATGTGTAAAAATCTGTAACCTTTAACAAGGGCAAACGTACTACTAATTAAATGACCCATCAAGAATCAATTTGGGATAATTCACCATCATTAAAATCTTACACCTTGTCAAATTTCCGTAATCTTCCACAAATTCAGAATCTTTCTGAAGACACCAAATTTGAGATGGAAGTTGTGGGAAATGTTTTGCCATTCAAAGCAAACAATTACGTTGTTGAACAATTAATTGATTGGAACAATATACCTGCTGATCCTATGTTTGTCTTGACTTTTCCCCAAAAAGGAATGCTCAAGTCAGAACATTATGAAAAAATGGCATCTACTTTAAAAAATAACTCTGATAAAAAAGAAATAGCATCTGTTGCAAATGAAATTCGTTTACAATTAAATCCACATCCAGCTGGACAAATGGAATTAAATGTTCCAATGTTAAAAGATGGAACTAAATTATTTGGTATGCAACATAAATACAAAGAAACATGTCTCTTCTTTCCAAGTCAAAGTCAAACTTGTCATGCATATTGTAGTTTTTGTTTTAGATGGCCACAATTTGTTGGAATGGATGAAATGAAATTTGCAATGCAAGAAGGTGAACAATTAGTTCAATATCTCACTGAACATCCAGAGATTACTGATGTGTTATTTACAGGCGGTGATCCAATGATTATGAAAGCAAAAATATTTTCAAA
The DNA here is from genome assembly GCA_029863665.1 of Candidatus Nitrosopumilus sp. Classification (GTDB taxonomy): domain Archaea; phylum Thermoproteota; class Nitrososphaeria; order Nitrososphaerales; family Nitrosopumilaceae; genus Nitrosopumilus. The sequence goes on along the minus strand of JAOTUX010000033.1, from coordinate 7,343 downwards.
ATATGTTGATATTTTAATTGATGCAAAACTTCCAAATCTTAAAACGATTAGAATTGGAACAAAAGCATTATCTTATTGGCCATACAAATTTTTAACAGATTCTGATTCTCAAGAAATGTTAGATGTTTTTAGAAAAGTAACAGATAATGGATTACATCTTGCATTTATGGCCCACTTTAATCATCTAAATGAATTATCGACGTATTCTGTAAAAAATGCAATAAAAGAAGTACGGGCAACAGGTGCACAAATTAGAACACAATCTCCTCTCTTGGCACATATCAACGATGATTCAGTAATGTGGGCTAAAATGTGGACCAAACAGGTTCAATTGGGTTGTATTCCATACTACATGTTTGTTGTTAGAGATACAGGAGCTCAACATTATTTTGGAGTTCCTTTGGTCAAGGCATATGAGATTTTCAGAAAAGCCTATTCCTCAGTGAGTGGATTAGCCAGAACTGTTCGTGGGCCAAGTATGTCTGCAACTCCAGGAAAAGTGCATGTTATTGGGACTGCAACGTTAAATGATCAAAAGGTGATTGTTTTAAGATTTTTACAAGGTAGAAATCCTGATTGGGTACAAGTTCCATTTTTTGCAAAATATGATGAAAATGCAATTTGGTTAGATGACTTAAAGCCTGCATTTTCAGAAAAATTCTTCTTTGATGAAGAAATGAATAATTTTAAAACGACTAATCCAAACTAAAATTATCCAAAATTTTAGAAATTACCTGACCATCTTGACAATTCTATCTTACTAGATAGCATTAGTAAAATAATTTTTTAAAATATATTAGTTGAACTCCGATCAAGTATTACAAACTATACAAGATGAAAACATTGCTTTCATTGATTTCTGGTTTGTAGATATTTTTGGTGAACTGCATAATGTTGGTATGCCAAGTTATGCAATTGATAAAAATAGTTTTGTAAATGGTCTTGAAAAATTGGATGCAAGTTCAATTGTTGGATTCAAATCAGTAAATAATTCAGATATGATTTTAATGCCTGACTCAAATTCATTTAAAATTCTTCCAAATGATTACGATCCTGGTAATAGAAAAAATGCAAGGATATTTTGTGATCTATATGACGGTTCTACAAACAAAGAATCAAGATATAATAGAGATTCTAGGGGAATTGCACACAAAACTTCAGAGAGAATAAAAGAATTTGGATTTACTCATACCAATTGGGGACCTGAAATAGAATTTTTTGTTTTTGATACTATCAATGTTTATCCCTCTCCATATGCGGCAACTCATTCGTATGGGGGATCCGGTTATTCTATTGAGTCTAAAGAATCACCATGGGCTAAAGGAAATGTAAGTACTGCAATAGATATCAAAGAGGGATATTATCCATCACAACCTAAAGATACACTTGAGGGATTTAGAAAAGATGTTTGTGATGATTTGTATAATTATTTTGGAATAAAAATTGAAGCTGAACATCATGAAGTAGCAACTTCTGGTCAATGTGAAATCAATTTAGTCTATGATGAAATGATCTCCATGGCAGATAATGTAATTGCTGTAAAAAACCTAGTAAAAGTTAAGGCTAAACGAAAAAATAAAGTAGCAACTTTTATGCCAAAACCAATTTTTGGTGATAATGCATCTGCCATGCATACACATCAGAGCTTATGGAATGAAAAAACGAATGTAATGTATGATAAAGATGATGAAATAGCACAAATGAGTCAAACTGGAAGATATTATGTAGGTGGAATCCTGAATCATGCATCTGCTTTATGTGCAATATCAAATCCCACAACAAACTCTTACAAACGTCTTGTTCCTGGCTTTGAAGCACCTGTCAATGTTTGTTGGGGATTAGGAAATAGATCCACTGCAATCAGAGTTCCAATGTATAATAGAAATCAAGAAAAAAGTAAGAGAATTGAATATCGTGTACCTGATCCAACTGCAAATATCTATCTTTTAGAATCTGCATTATTATTGGCGGGATTAGATGGAATAAAAAATAAAATTGATCCAAGTGATCCAATAGAAGAAAATGTATACAAACTTTCGTTATCAAAAAAACGAGAGTACAATATAGGAACTCTTCCAGTTTCGCTCAAAGGTGCACTTGACTCATTAAAAAGTGATTCAAAATTCTTAGAAGAAATTTTTACGAGTGATTTTCTTGATCAGTACTCTGAATTAAAATACAAAGAATATACCGCATTTGCACAAACACCTACAGCTTGGGAAGTATCAATGTATGCTGATGCATAACTGGTACAAACCTCCAATCCTTATAAATTCAATTCATTGTATGAAAATAAGTAGAACGTTTTTAAAATCATATTTGATCTTTTTTAGTATTGAAACTAACTTACTTGTTATTATTTTTGTTAATTCCAGGTTTACTAGGAATTGCTAATGGACATACGGTAGATTCTGTTGGAGAATATAGAGTAGAAATTGGTTGGATGAATGAACCAGTTGTTTCTGGAGAAACAAATGCAATTGAATTCTATGTTAGTCCTCTTGAACCAAACGTAGATCTTGAAGATCAAGTATTCAAAAATGGAATTACAGGATTGAAAAAAACAATCAAAATGCAACTAGTATACAAAGACGAAAATATCACACTTCCTTTATCTACTGATCACGATATTCCAGGAAAATACTATGTATTTGTTAATCCAACTGTATCTGGATTTTATCAGGCAAATATTTTGGGCGCCATTAAAGATACCCCGATTAGTCTATCAATGCATCCACCAAAAGTTGCAGAACGTGCTTACATTGAATTTCCAGAACCATCAGATCTTACATTAAATCAAATAATTGATGGACATACCGCATTACTTTCAGATGTGCAAGATTTGAAAGAGTCAATGAATGATCTAAAAAAAACACAGCAAAATAATGTAGAATATCTAGGTGTCATAGTTGGAGCTATCGGAATTATTATTGCATTAGTTGCACTTGTAAAATTAAAAAAATCCTAGATCAAACTAAATCTCATAAATGATTTTAATTGAAATATTTCTATAATACTAAACAAGGAAATTTAATCCATAACCTACCATATATGCAACAACTGCTGCAATACCCCCAATAATTATTGTATTGGTCCCTGAACGAATCTTTGATTTTTTTACAATTTTCCCCTTTATCATTCCAACTAGAAAAAATGCAGCAAGAATAGATATTATAGAATATACAAAGGCTTCTGAATTTACATCAATTCCTGTAATCATAAAAACTATGAATGGAATTAAAGGAATTATTCCAATTACATTGAATCCAACAAAAGTACTTATCGAACTATGCATTGGATTTTTTTCATTTTCTACCAACCCTAACTCTTCTTTCATCATAGTATCTATCCAAACCTTTTTTCTAGATGTGATTATTCGTACAACTTCTTCCAATAATTCATCTTTGAATCCTTTTTTCTTGTAAATATCCCTGATCTCATTCTTTTCTTCCTCTTCTAAATTCTCAATTTCCCATTCCTCCTGTTTTCTTTTCATTTCAACAAATTCATTTCTAGCCTTTAATGCTTGATAATTTGCAGCAGCCATAGAAAATCCATCTGCAAATAAATTTGCAAATCCTAGAATCAAGATAATCCCAGAAGACAATGATGCACCCATTACCCCTGCGACTATGGCAAAAGTTGTTACAGCCCCATCAATGGAACCATAAACAAAATCATCAAAATGCCATTTCATAATATTATTACATTTATTGTTTTAAGGTATTTTAAGAAATGTCATTTTGAAATAGCCTTTGTAATGTCTGTTTTACTAATAATTCCTGCAATTGATTCATTTCCATCTAACACTACTAAACCACTTACATTATTCTCTAAAATTAATTTGCATGCATCAGACAAATTCTGATTAAATTTGATTGTGATTAAACCTTTGGTCATAACATCCCTTGCTAATGAAATATTTCCAAATCCATCTTCAGAAAGAAATCCTCTTCTGATCTTATCGAAGGTAAAATATCTTGAATCACCTTCTTCGTTACCTAATTCCATAGAAATCCTAAACAAATCTCTAAACGAAATTACACCTACAGGATTTTCATTTTGATCCTTTACAATTATCCTTGATACTTTTCTTTTCAGCATCTTTCTTACAACCTTGAACAAAGGTGTAGCAGTATGAGTAGATACATAGTCATGTGTCATATAGTCTGCAACTTTATTTTGATCCAACCTATTATCTTCATAATGTTTCACAAGATCAGTTTTGGTAAAAATTCCCTTTAACCCTGTACTGGAACCTACTACAAGAGAACTAACTTCATTCTCAATAATAATTTTAGCTGAATTTTGTAAAGATAGAGATTCTTCTATAAACAATATTGGTTTCATAATTTTTGCCAAAGGAATATTATCTAATCCTTGGTTTGTTGTTTCAGAGAATAAAAATAAACCAATATCTTTTTCAGTAATAATCCCTGCTGGTTTTCCATCTTCAACAACAATTAATCTGCTAAGATTGTTTTCTAATAATTTTTTGATAACATCTGAAATACTTGAATTTTTTAGAATTGAAATTGGTTCATTAGAAATATCTGTAAGTAGCATTATCTAATCAAACTTAATTTTCTATAAAAATAATTGATATAATTTTCATTACTGAATGTAAATCAATATCATAGAAAATTTGAATTTTCAATATTGAAAATCATCATTGTTTATATATTCAGTCCTATGTGCTAATACATATGGCGAAATTCCAAAAAATTTTAGTTCCACTTGATGGCTCAGCAAATTCAACTAGAGGATTAGATAGAGCAATCGAAATTGCAAAAGGTAGCGGTGCTGAAATTACTGGATTCTATGTATTTCATTTACCTCTTGCAGCTGGAATAAAATACACACAAAAAATGAAGGATGACGCACAAAGAAAAGCTGTCAAAGCTATTGGTCCTGCAATGAATAAAGCTCAAAAGGCTGGTGCAACATTCAAGTACAAAACTGGAGGCGGTCATACTGGCTCTGAAATTGTAAAGTTTGCCCAAAATGGGAAATTTGACATGGTTGTGATTGGTGCAAGAGGTATGGGTGGTGCAAAAGAAGCATTTCTTGGCAGCACATCAAATTATGTTATGCATAAAACTAAGATTCCAGTATTAGTAGTAAAATAATTCAATCTAGTTTTTTACATTTTTTATATCCATGATATTCTACATGTAATAACCTACAAGTATAGTAAATATGAAAAAATAAATTTGTTGGTGTAAAATATGATAGAAAATAATTATGATATTCTAGGAATAGTGGAAGGATCAACTGATAAAGAAATCAGAGATGCATTTAGACGATTAGCCCTTCAATTTCATTCAGATCGTGGTGGAGAAAATGAACAATTTATCAAAATTAAGCAAGCCTATGAAGATCTCAAAATTGGTAAAAAATATCCTGAAACTGATATTGAGAAAATAAAAAACTCAAAAGTATATTCAAGTGATAATGAAGATGATGTTCGAAGAAAAAATCAGATCTTAGGTCAGCAAATATCCAAAGAAATGAAAACTGCTGAAGAATGGGTAGCTGCCTTGAATAGATCAAATTCAACTGCAACAAGATTATTTGGATCAAAGACTCTTGGTGAAATTGAACTAGAAAGAAAAGCAAATGGTGCTTTATCAATCAAAGGTAATTTTATGGCAGGAAGTTTAACTTATGATGGCCCAATAATTATGCAGGGTAGTATTACTAGTCCATCATGGACGCAAGAATTTAAGACAAACATACATCTGACTAAAGGAGACTTCAAGTTTATTGATCCTTTAGAAAATAAATACAAAATTGAGAATGGCGCTAACATCATTGTAGATAATGGAAATGTTGTAGTGGGAAATATTTTTGGTAGAAAATACAGAGTTGAAGATCCAGATGGAAGAGTAGGTGTTTATCAGGTTCAAGAACATAGAACACATATTTCTGCTCTTAATGGAAAAATAATTGCTGAGAACATAGTAAACACTGTATCTCTTGAAGCTGACACAATTATTGTTCTTAACATAGAAGATGATGTAAAAATAACCGCACGTGAAATTTTATTTTATGGAGGAAAACTAACCTATGATTCTACAATTGAATTAAAACAAGGTGGTTCAATACGATTTTTTGAAAATTTCTCAATTCAAGGGTTAAGTGGTGATGCAATAATCAAATTAGAAAATGGTAAAAAAATTAGATTATTTGATTTAAAAACCAAAAAAATTAAAGATTTAGCTGATGAATTTGTGCCTAACAAAGAGATTTATGCAAAGGATGTTACATTGGTTGGGCATGGATTCACAATTACATATGATATGTTAGATAATCTTTCAAAAAAACCAAATAAAAAACAAAAAAGAAATTGGACATCAAAATTTAGGTTTTCTAAAAACTAACATCTTAAACATTTCAAGAAATATAATGTGCAAGTTTGACTAGATTATTTTTCTCCAAATTTATCTAGCCCTTTTCTCCTAACTTCAAAAACATTATAATCATATTTTTGCTTTAATTCAATCACACATAATTCTGTGAATTCATATTCGGTAAAACCCTTCATTATTCTGTACATATTTTCACCAATTATTATGCTGTTTTTTGGGCAAAGAGAATTGATCTTAAAGCATCGATTGACTGTAGGACCAAAAATATCACTAATATTAGAAGTAGTACTTTCAGCTACCTTGACAGACCCATATGTTACACTAATCTTGTAATCTAATTTAGGCATGTTTGCAGCTTTGAGTTTTTCTTGTAATTTACCATGGGCTTCAATCATGGATAAACAACATTCTAAAATATTTTTTAATACTGATGGGTTTTTAGTATCAACATTTGCAAATCTAAACATTAAAGCATCTCCAATATTTTTTACTACTTCACCATTATGTTCACGAATAATTTTTGCCATAAAGTTTAGAAATATTTCATACAGTTTGGTAATATCCTGATCAGATAATTTAGATGATATTCTAGTAGAATCTGACATATCAATTACTCCTACACAATCATTTTGGACATGTTGAGAAAACTTTAACAGCATATCGCCTTCAAGTTGTTTGATAACTTCTTCTTTCTTTTTGATCTCAATTAATGATTCTTGTAGCTTCTGTGCCATTGAATCAAACGCATAAGATAACTCTTCAATTTCATCGCCTGTTTTAATGTCAGTCCTCACATCAAAATTTCCACTAGCGATTTTATTTGCTGCATTTTTTAATTTGATAAGCGGTCTTGAAAATGATTTTGAAATTACAAATGCCGTAATCCCCATTCCTATGGTAATTACTATTCCTGTCTGAAGTATTCTATCTTGTAGAATGTTTATTGGTTTTTCTACTTCTGCCTGATCAATT
>JAOTUX010000032.1 GCA_029863665.1 Candidatus Nitrosopumilus sp. | reverse complement strand
GTGCAGTAGGCGGAGTTGGCTCTAGAGTACCAGGCCCAGGTGCACAAGCTGCCATCAGAGCATTAGCAAGAGGCGGATTTAAGATTGGAAGAATTGATGATGTAACACCAATTCCTCATGATACCACCAGAAAGAAAGGTGGAAAAAGAGGAAGAAGAGTCTAGTCAACTGTTTTTATTTTTACATCACAACCTCTAGAAACAAAATAATCTGTCATGAACTTTGTAAATTTCTGGGATTGATCACTCCATTGATATTTTCCCAACATGTCAGAGAACTTTTCCTCTATGCCATTTTGTAAATCAGGTTTGAATGCCAGTTTGAAAAACGTCCAACCAAATTTTGATGATGGTTCACTAAGTGCATATCCATTGTATGCACCAACAAGACTCTCCATGTGCGAGAGTGCTTTTTTGATGGCTAACAAATCATCAGTGTAATTTTTCGTTCCCACTTCCAAAGTGATATTCACTATGTATCACCATCATCAGATGATTGATTACTGAGTTTATCACTAAGTGAGACAAACTTTCCATCTTGCTCAACATTGATTTTTGTTGCCATCCTGACATTGAGTCCTACTGATCTAAACAATGTCAACAACTTTCCTCCATCAACAATTTCATTAATCTCACCAATCTTGATTAATTCAGATAATTTGTCTACAATAATTTTAGTTTCATTTGGAAATTGAGATTCCGCATTTTCTAAAACTTCCAATCCTCTAAAGCCTAATTTTTTGATCAACAAGTCCCGTGGATTTTCAGAGGGTTTTTCTGGAGAAGGTTCTTGGGACGGTTCTGGAGTTTGTTCTACTTCCTTTCTTGAGGAGATGTTTTTTTGCATTTCAGCAAGTCTTTTTGCCTTTAATCTTTCAAGTTCAGAATCTTCTTCGCTCAACCCTTAATCACACCAATAGGCACCAATTTTGCAACTTTTGTGGCAATCCCAAGATTATGAGAGACATTAACTACGGCATCAACGTCTTTGTAGGCTTGAGGTGTCTCCTCCACAACCCCATCCCTTGTCAATGCTTTGATAAATATGCCCTTGTCATTAAGGGATTTTTTTACATCATTTTCGGTGTAATTTCGTCTGGCCTTGGATCTCGACATTGTTCTTCCAGCACCATGTGCAGTTGAGCCAAAGCTCAAATCCATGGAATTGGGCTGACCAAGTAAAATCCAGCTTGAAGTTCCCATAGAACCTGGAACTAAAACTGGTTGTCCAGAGTTACGGTATCTCAATGGAATTTCATCACGATTTGCAGGAAATGCTCTAGTTGCTCCTTTTCTATGAACAACAAGTTTTCTCTCTTTTCCATCAACTTTGTGTTTTTCCACTTTAGCAATGTTATGTGCAACGTCATAAACTAATTTCATGTCAAGATCAGACTCTGTTTGGTTAAAGACACGTTCAAAAGATTTCCTAGTCCAGTGAGTAATCATTTGTCTATTACTCCATGCAAAATTTAATGCTGCAAACATTGCTTTTCTGTAAGATTCACCTTCCTCAGAAGTATTTGGAACACATGCAAGTTCCCTATCAGGTAAGTTGATGTTGTATTTTGCCATTGCCTGTTCTGAAATTCTAAGATAATCACTGCACACTTGGTGTCCAAACCCTCTAGAGCCACAATGAATTAAAATTGTAATAGTTCCTTCCTTGATTCCCATTTTGTTTGCAGCCTCTACGTCATGAACTTCTGCAACTTTTTGCACTTCAAGGAAATGATTTCCAGAACCCAGACTTCCAAGCTGCGGTGCACCTCTCTTTCTTGCCTTGTCTGAGACTTTGTTTGGATCAGCATTTTGAATTTGGCCATTTTCTTCACAGACATCAGCATCATCAGATGAACCATAGCCATTATCAATTGCCCAGTTAACTCCCTTTACCAAAACCTCATCAAGTTGTGAATGGCTAAGCTTGACTGCACCTTTGGAGCCGACACCAGAAGGAATAGAGCTGAAAAGATCAGTGACAAGTTCTTTTAGTTTTGAGCGAACTGTTTGCTCAGTTAAGTTTGAGCGAAGTAATCGGACTCCGCAATTAATGTCATATCCAACACCTCCAGGGCTAATCATTCCCTCTTCTGCATCCATTGCAGCCACACCGCCAACTGGAAAGCCATATCCTTCATGACCATCAGGCAATACAACACTATGACTGACTATGCCAGGAATGGATGATACGTTTCGTGCCTGCATTATAGTTCTATCAGATAGCATCTTTTGCAATAATGGCTCATCGGCATAGATTCTTACAGGAACTTTCATCCCAAGATTTGAATCAGCGTCAATCTGATATTGATTTTCTCCAATTTTCCTTGGAGTGTTACTGGACATAAGTATCGGTAAAATTTCCTTTCAATCCAATTTAAATCATCAGAAGAATTGTAAAAATAATCACAAATGCAAAAAGAAGTAGATTTATTTTCTAATAGATAACAAATCAAAATGTTGGCAATTCTACCTATTGACAGTGGCCGTTATGGCACTAAAGAGATGATGGAGATTTTTAGTGAACAGAAAAAAGTCGATTATCAATTAGAGATTGAAGGTGCAGTAGCCATTTCACAAAGTGAGATTAAAATAATTCCAAAAACAGTTGGAAGAAAAATCTTCAAAGCTGCAACATCAGGAAAGATCACTGCAAAAAGAATCAAACAGTTAGAGGCAAAAAGTGATCATGACACTGCTGCTCTTGTTGAGTCACTAAGTGAGAAATGTACCAAAGATGCCAGACCTTGGATACACTATGGATTAACAAGTAATGATTTGGTTGATACCAGTAATTCAATGCAAATGCGAGATGCTTTAGAGATTATAGAGCCAAAAGTTGCAAAGATGGCAAACATTCTGGCACAAAAGGCAGTTAAACATGGAAAAGTTCCAGCAGTTGGTAGAACACATGGTCAACATGCAAGTATCATTTCATTTGGATTAAAATTTGCAAACTGGGCAGCAGAAATGGCAAAACATGTAGAAAGGATAGAGGAAATTAAGAAAAGAATTCTAATTTGTAAGACATTAGGTGTTGTTGGTACTGGCTCTTTAATGGGAGCAAAATCACTTGACGTGCAAAAACGAGTTGCAAAACGTCTGAAACTTTACCCCGCAGAGGTTACCACCCAAGTTGTTCCAAGGGAGAGATATGCAGAATATGTCTTTGAGTTAGCCCTCATTGGTGCAACCTTAGAGAAGATTGCAGTAGAGATCAGAAACTTGCAGAGAACAGAAATTGGAGAGGTTGCAGAGCAATTCAAGAAAGGGCAAATGGGAAGTAGCGCAGTTCCTGTTAAAAGAAACCCAATCAAAAGTGAGCGAGTATCATCACTATCGAAAATGATTCGAAGTCAAGTAAGTATTGCATTTGAGAACATTCCATTATGGCATGAGCGAGATCTTTCAAATTCAGCCAATGAGAGGTTTGTGATTCCCACAGTATCCATTCTAGTTGATGAGATGCTAGAGACAATGACTAGAATTGTTGCAAACTTATTGGTAAATGAGAAGAGAATTGTAGAGAACCTCTACATGACAAAGGGACAAATCTTTGCAGAATTTGTTTTGGAGGCTTTGATAAAAAAAGGAGTTCCAAGGTTTGTAGCATACAGAGATGTCCAGAGAGTTGCATTTGAAGCAAAAGATAAGGAGATGCAATATATTGATGCAATCAAAAACGACAAGTCATTTTCATCAAAACTAACTGACAAGGAAATTGATTCAATATTTTCACCAGAGAAACATCTTGGTGCATCACCTGCAATAATTAGCAATGTAAAAAAATCTGTTCAAAAGACAGTCAAGAAATTTATCTAGTTTTTAGCAAAGCCTTGTGGATTTTAGAGCCATATTGTAATGCCTTTTTTCTTTTTGTGCAGGAAATCTCTGGGACATTGATCTCACTTGCCAATTCCCGTATGATGTGTTTACGATACAAGTCTTCTGAATCATGAATCTTTTCAGATACAGGAATGGTTTTGGCATAATCTATGAATGCAGATGAAAGGAGAGGCTGTAGTATTTTTACTCCAAACTCTGATGCAATCAGGTTTGCAGCCTTCATCATTTTTAGTTCGTTATCTAGTTTTGATACCATGACTTTGTTAATCTCAGATTCTCCTGCAGGAAATACTTCCCTGTATGCATTGTAACCGCAAAACAGTTCATCAATTCCGTTTGCAGTTACTACAGTATCAAGATTCAAGCTTTGCGCCAATTTAGATACATAATAAAATGCAATGCAGTTTTCATTCCATGAAAGATTTTCAGTCTTTATTGTTTGGTGTATTTGTGATGAGATTTCAGGAAATGTTTCTGAATCAATTTCTAGTATATGATGTGGATACTTTAGATGTTCATTGACTTTTTTTGAGAACAAAATATCATGAGACTCTGAAAATCCAATTGTCAATAGTGTAACATCATAATCCATGTCCGAGCAAATCTTTGATACAAGTGTACTATCAACACCACCAGAGAATGCAACTCCAATTTTTTTTTCTTTTACAGTCTCAGAGATTGAATTTTTTATGTTCTCATGTAATTGCTTTTGCGTCTGGTTCATGGTTTTCCAATATACAGAAAAGGTAATGAATCAAACCCTTTAACTATTGATTCAGCATTTTATGTAAATGATGAGACTGTCACAAGAAGAGATCGATGAGCAACTAAAGAGTCTCCCAGGATGGAGTGTAGTTAATGAGAAACTCCACAAAGAGTTTCTCTTTGATAGTTTTAACCAGGCATTTGGGTTTATGACTAGAGCAGCTATGGAGATTGAAAAGATGAACCATCATCCAGAATGGTTTAATGTTTACAACAAAATCACCATAGAACTGACAACTCATGATGCTGGAGGCATTACAGGAAACGACATCAATCTAGCTAGAATTTTGAATTCTTTATTGTAAAAAGGAGATTTTCAGGCACAACCATTACAGAATTTATATTATATCTAAAGTCAGGTGCTTTGCATGACTTCAAACCCTACAGTTTTAGATTCAGATTTTAGATATATCGATAAAAAAGGAAATTTACTCCAAACCAGAACAGAATTAACAGTAGCACAAATGCTTGCATTTTTAGAAGAAGAATACCAATACAATCACAAGATTACATTAAAGAACGGAAACGAGGTTACAATTGATTTTAAGACATCCAAGGGATTGATAGAAGTAATTGATAATGAAGAAGACATTGAAAAATACAAACAAGTCAAAGAAGACTTTCCTCAAGACAAGGTAATGGCAATAGGACATGCAAAATATGTTGCACAGATTAAAGAGTTGCAAGATATGGTATTTTATGACAAGACACCACAGACAGGTTCCATATTTTTAGAAGATGCGTCATTTTCATTTGATTATGCTCACATACTTCCTCTAGTTGAGAAATGCTCCATATTACATGGCCATACATCTTCTGTAATGGTAGAACTAGTTGGACAAATGAAAGACAACCTGCTATTAGATTTTGGAGTGGCAAAAAAGATTATCAAAGAAGTGGTAAACGTATTTGATCATAAATTTTTCATAAACAGAAAATATCTAAAGACTGAAGATGATTCACACTATTTAATCAAGTTTGAAGGTCCTAAGGGAATGTTTGAACTGCAAGTACCAAAGAATACCACATATCTTTTAGAGGGAGAGGCAACAGTTGAAAATCTTTCAAGTGAAATTATCAAGTTATTAGCACCAAAAATGCCATCTAATGTAGAAGCAGTAGGAGTGTACATTTACGAAGGATACAACAAAGGATCTCACATTATTTCAAATATTTCAAGATAGTAAAAAAATGGACCCCAAAATATCAGAGAAAGCATGGAATCCAGAGTTGGAGCTGCAGGTTTTAAAAAAATGGGAGGAGAGCAATCTCTATGACTTCAGTCTTGCTGAAGAAAATTATACCATAGATACACCGCCGCCTTATCCATCTGGTCGTCCATGGCATATTGGTGCAGCATCACACTATTCACAAATTGATATGATTGCAAGAACAGCCAGAATGGCAGGAAAGAATGTCTATTTTCCTATAGGCATAGACAGAAATGGTCTTCCGGTGGAGCTGTACACTGAGAAAAAGCACAAAATCAGGATGCGCGATACTGAGCGTGGGAAATTTTTGGATTTGTGCAGAGAGTCCCTTGATGACTTGGAAGCAGAGATGATTCAGATAATGAAGAGTTTGGGAATAAGTGGAGGAATCAAAGACCACTACAGGACAGACTCTGAGGAATACAGGGCATTAACACAATCAACTTTTATCGAGTTGTGGAAGAAAGGGCAGATATATCTTGCAACAAGACCAAATAACTATGACTGGGTTTCAGGTACAACAATTGCAGATGCAGAAATCACATACCTTGATCTTCCAACGAAGCTAGTCTACATGAAGTTCAGTGTAAAGGATTCAGATGAAAAAATAATAATTGCAAGTACAAGACCTGAGCTGCTTTGTGCATGCAAGACAATAATAGTAAATGAGGAAGATGAGAGATACATCAACCTTGTAGGTAAAAAAATAGTTGTTCCAATTACAAACAAGGAAGTAGAGATTAAGACTCACCATTCTGCACAAAAGGAGTTTGGTTCAGGGGCAGTGATGGTTTGTAGCTATGGTGATCAAAACGATGTCGCATTGTTTCGTGAATTAAAGCTAGAGGAAGTTGTTGCAATTGGATTAGATGGAAGAATGACTGAAGCTGCAGGAGACTATGCAGGACTCAAGCCAAAACAAGCAAGAACAAAGATAATCGAGGATTTGAAAAGTAACGGGTTTGTTGAAAAGATTGATGAGATTTCACACAGGACTCCAGTTTCTGAGAGAAGTAAGAATCCAATTGAGATTATTCCAATGGAGGAATACTATCTAAAGCAGATGGACTCTGTAGAGAAGATGAGAGATCTTGGCTCTGAAATTGTATTTCATCCTGAGATGCACAAGCAGACTTTGATGAACTGGCTTGACTCTATCTCAATTGACTGGCCCATATCAAGAAGAAGATACTATGGAACTGAGATTCCAATATGGTACTGTAAAAGTTGTTCAGAGCCACATGTTCCAGAACCTGGAAAATACTACAGACCATGGAAGGAAGAATCTCCAATCAAAAACTGCTCAAAATGCGGGGCAACAGACTTTGTCGGAGAAGAGAGAACTTTTGATACATGGATGGATTCCAGCATATCACCACTATTTGTAACAAAATATCAAAAAGATGAGGAATTCTTCAAAAAGACATACCCTACTGCGATAAGACCGCAGGCAAAAGATATTGTCAGAACATGGTTGTACTATACGCTTTTGAGATGTGAATACCTTACAGGTAAAAAGCCGTGGTCTGAGGCGTGGATTATGGGGTATGGATTAGATGAGAAAGGCATGAAGATGAGCAAGAGCAAGGGAAATGCACTTGATCCAATCCCCGTAATTGAGAGACTAGGAGCTGATACGTTCAGATTTTGGAGTGCAAGTGAGGTAAATCAAGGATATGACTTTAGATGCTCTGAGCAAAAGATGGACTCTACAAAAAAATTCCTAAGCAAGCTATGGAATGTTTCGAGATTTTTATCCAGTTTTCCAATAATAGAATCAGGCAACCCTACAGCTACTGACAAGTGGATTCTATCAGAATTAGATAAAACGATAACTGAATGCAAAAAAGGATATGAGAAATACAATTTTTTTATTCCAGCAATTGCAATAAGGGAATTTACATGGAATCTTTTTGCTGCAAACTATATTGAAATGGTAAAGGCAAGGGCATACGGAATTGGATTTTCTGATGAGGAAAGAGATGCTGCAATATTTACCTTGCATAAAGTATTATCCACCATACTAAAGTTGCTGGCTCCAATTACTCCATTTATCACGGACCATCTTTGGCAGACATTGTATTCTGATAAAAGCATCCACAAGGAAAGACAAGCAGAATCAGAGTCACATGAGGACTTGTCTCAATTTACAAAAGAAATAACAGAATTTAATTCCAAAGTATGGAATGAAAAAAAGAGTAAAGGTCTTTCACTAAAGGATTCCATCTCAATTGATATTCCTGAAAATTTAATTGAGTTTAAAAAAGACTTTGAATCAATGCATAATTTGTCTTAGAAGTAACACAGAATTAGGTAAATAACAATAATTCTAGCTTGTCTGACTAACCAGATTTACAAAATACTTGTGCAATGACACATCTTGTGTCAGTTCAGGATGAAATGCAGTGCCAATTATATTTCCCTTTTTGACTGCGACAATTTTTTCATTAAACTTTGCTAATATCTCAACATCAGGACCAACATTAGATACAGACGGAGCCCTGATAAAGACGCCATTAAACTTTGGAATATCAATTGAATTCATAGATACATCAGCCTCAAAGGATTCCCGTTGACGTCCAAAGGAATTTCGCTCAAGTGTAATATCCAAAATATCTAAAAGTGGCTGATCAGTCTTTCCAATGACACGATCACTTGCAGTTTTTGACAGTATTATCATGCCAGCACAAATTCCAAGCACTGGCAATCCATTTGCAATTTTTTCTTTTAAAATCTTCAAAGAACCATTTACCAGAGATAATTGCCCTATGGTAGTACTCTCACCACCAGGAATAATCAGACCATCCAGTGAAGAGATATCCTCAGGAGTTCTTACATCAATTACTTTGCCATCAATTTTCAGCTCATCAAGTGCAGTTTTTGCAGATAAGAGATTTTCTTGAACGTCACCTTGTATTGACAAGACTCCAATTGTAATACTCATGAGGTGCCACCGCGTTCTTGCATACGTAATTCTAGTGTATTGACATCCAAGCCCAACATTGATTGTCTCTCATCAATCATCTTCTGAGCTTCCTTGACTTTGTCTGATTCATCC
>JAOTUX010000309.1 GCA_029863665.1 Candidatus Nitrosopumilus sp. | reverse complement strand
ATGAAGATAGTCACTACAGTATAACTGCAAATGGCAAAGTGATTCTAGAAGGCACGCCTTGGGAATGATTTATTTTAATCCTGTTTATTTTTTATTTTCTTTTTAATCCATGATTATTCGTGCTCATAATCACATATAGTTGCGAGGATAAAACAAACACTTCTATGTCTATAGTTGCAGCAATAAGATATGAAGTATCTATGCAGAACATGTAAAACGAAATGTGATGACATTCCAAAACACATGATGACAATACACAAGTTTTCAAAAACACTTGTGGAATACCAGCTCAAAGCAAACCCAAATTCTTATACAAATTCCTTTGAAGAATTAGAATAATGACGCTATAGTGTGAACTCCAACAAATATTTCTAGGCTAAAGGTAATTTTCGATACTTTTCAGCAAGTCTGTCATTTTCTAGATCTTGCATATCTAATCGCCCTTTATCAGAAATGAATTTTTTTCTGAGTCCAGAAATAGTATCTGCAAAGATTTTCATTTTTTCTTCTTTTGTTATCATACTGTAATAGGCAGTTCATTGTACTTAACCCAAACACATATCGCAAACTCCATAATCATATACAAAATTATTTCATTGAATCATTGAGATTGGCAAAGTTAAGATTGGATTCTAAATTCCAGTACATTTAATTTTATAATTCTTAACACTCCATTTTCTCTAATCTTCTTTTGCAAGGAAATTAGATTGCTTCGAGAAATTCCAAACTTGTAAGAATCTCGTGGTCTAATGTCTAGTATCTTGTCTGCCAAGTTGTCATAAATCGTATAGTTGTCTTCTTGTGTTATTCCAATTACGTTTACTGCATCAAGGTTAGAAGTTTCCTTTCCAACGCCATTTAATTTTACCACCAGTCTTTGTAAAAACAAATAGTTTAGAATCGACTTAGAATATCTATGGTGTCAATCTGGTCTTGATGATCTGCTAAATAGTACAAAATTCTATCTGAATCTATTTCTACCCACTCTGATTCTCCTTTGTAGTTTACAATATCTTCAAAAAAGGTATCGTTGATGCCACTTAAGCGTAATAGTGCCTTTTCATCCTTGAATTTTATTGGCAGTTTGATTAATTGTTCTCTCAATATACTCTGTCCTTGAATGTTAATCTTGTATTCTTCTTTGTTTATCTCAGCAGCTCCAAAAAAGTGATTTGGAAACATGTCCAATCTTTTTATCTTCATTGATATGGTTTTTTTCAGTTGATTATTCATGGTCTTTTTTTATAGATTTTTTGCATTCCTAAATTTCTTCAACAAAATCATTATGAAACCAAGGTTGCAGTTTCTTTTTTACTGTCATCATCATAAGGATCATATCCTCGCTTTTTGTGTATTGAATCAATTACTCCTTTTGTAAAATTATCAAATTTTTTATCCTTCATGGAGTTGATTACTTCATCGACAGTTTTATTCATATCAATTTCTTTGCATCTACGGTCTGCCTCAGAGCAATAAAACTCAATATATTTTTGAATGTAATCGTATTCTACTCCTTCGATTCCTATCTCTACTCTTCTTCTACTAAGTCTTTGTCTCCAAGTTTCACTCATTGAATCATCACATTTAATGCTCCTCAATCACATTTAAAGAAAAAAGAACGTAGGTTTGATTTTGACTAAGGTCTTTTTTGAACAAAGAAAAAAGAGACTATTCTAACATTCATTGAAGGGATAAAAGGAATGATACACCATAACATGTGGATTGTACTTGTTTGGATAGGAATTGGAATAGGAATTTTAATAGCAATAATCCTGATTGTCAAGGCAGCTAAAACGTCTTCTTGGGAGGCACTAATGGTTGATAATTATTGTAGAAAATGTGGGCTTAAGACAAATGGACTAAAGTGTTCTCTATGTGAAAAAAGAACTCAGTCATTTGGTGTTTAAATTGTTCTAAAATTGCCATTTACCAAAAAACATCATACCGCTTGACAATTATTTATCTGATGACGTTCTATGTAAGTTGGGAACAAAATTGCT
>JAOTUX010000308.1 GCA_029863665.1 Candidatus Nitrosopumilus sp. | reverse complement strand
AGTTATCTCCAAATCTTCTCAAAAAATGAAGGCTCGTTTTCCACCAGCTGTTCCTATTCATAGTGGTAATCCCGCAGATGTAGGTGGTGGTGCAACCGCAGATGATTATAGATTTGTCATTCAACAATTCATGGAAGAAAAAAATATTGATATTGCAATGCCATGGTTTGTGTTCCAAGATGATCCACTTGAAGAAACAATTGTTGATTATCTTGCTGATTTCCACAAGAAAGGAAAAAAACCCATTTTAGTTGGATGTAATGGTGGTCCATATACTGAAAAAATGGCAAAATTGGTTGAAAAGCATAAGGTTCCAGTTTACCAAGATCTTCGAACCTGGGTTGAAGCTGCAGCTGCATTAGTTCAATTGGGTAAAATACAAGGAAAATAGATAACATTTAAGTCCAGTGTATCAAGGCAAATTATCATGTCACTAGTTACCACATCTACTTCTGATGGCATTTGTACTGTCAAAATTAATCGACCTGACAAACTCAATGCTATGAACACTGATGTTGCAAAGGAACTAATCAAAACTTTTGAAGAACTCAATCATGATGATAATGTCAAAGTTATCATTTTGACTGGTGAAGGAGAAAAGGCATTCTCTGCTGGTGCAGATATTGAATACATGTCAAAAATCTCTGCAGACGAATCAGTTGAATATGCAAAAACTGGTCAACTTGTTACTTCAACTGTTGAACTAGTAAAGCAACCAACTATTGCAGCCGTTAATGGCTTTGCTTTAGGTGGAGGCTGTGAGCTTGCAATGTCTTGTGATATTAGAATAGCTGCAGATACTGCACGAATGGGTCAGCCAGAAGTAACCATTGGTATTCCTCCTGGATGGGGTGGAACACAAAGATTGATGCGAATTGTGGGAATCGCAAAGGCAAAAGAACTTGTTTACACAGGTAAAATGGTCAAAGCAGATGAGGCAAGAGAGATAGGTCTTGTAAACCAAGTTGTTCCTCTTGCATCATTACAAGAAGAAGCTTTGAAAATGGCACAACAGATAGCAGGCAACTCTACTATGGGTGTCCAGATGTCTAAAGTAGCAATCAACAAGGGGAGAAATGCAGATCTAGATACTGGTCTTGCAGTTGAGCTTCTTGCATGGAGAAACTGCTTTACTCATCCTGACAGAGAAGAGCGCATGACTGCATTTGTCAACAAGTCCAAGAAATAACTATTTCCAATCCCATTTTCTATTTTATTCAAAAAATAAAATTAGAGTTTACTCTAATCTACTTTACAGTAACTGATCCAACTCTCCATGGATGGAAAGAACAGTAGTAATTGTAAACTCCTGGTTCGTCAAAAGTGAATTCAAATCTATCTCCTGTATTCAAAGAAGGGCTGTTAAACCAATCAATTACATTTCCAGACTCGTCTAGACTTTGGATGTTATGTGGTACAGAATCATCATTTACCCATGTAACTAATGTTCCAACAGAGATTTCTAGATTTAATGGCAAATAAAACCCTGCACTTGCTACCTCTGAGTTTCCATTAGGAATCATCACTGATGCATTTAGAATTTCGGAGGGCTCTGTATCTTCTGTTTCTATTACGATGATGCCATTTTGGATCAAAAATTTCATAGCGTTTAGAAACTCTGTCTCTGAAATGTCGCCTTGTCCATACCATAATGCATTATTTTTTATCCATTGTGGAATTGATTCAGCATTTGCAATATTTCCTGAAAATGAAACTAGTAGAACTGAAAATACCATTGCTGGAATGATAATTTTCATCTTTGTGTGTTCCATACCAACTGATTACTTCTAGAAATTTAAATGATCTAGTAGATTTTTCAAGATGATTTTTCATTTTATATACTAAAACGTAATTATCCAGTATATTTTACCCGAAATAAAAAAATAAAAAAAGTAAAGAATTATTCTTCTACTATGAATAACCCTATCATCCCTGCATCTGCATGACCAACAACATGGCAATGGAATAACCAAATGGCGGGTTTGTCTGGTTTGATAATAAATGATT
>JAOTUX010000307.1 GCA_029863665.1 Candidatus Nitrosopumilus sp. | reverse complement strand
CTTTGCGTGATTAGTTTCTCAAACGAGGTGTATTTTACTTTTAATGTTTTTTCTTTGGTTTTGGAAATACGTTTTCTATTATGATATGACACTTTCATATCAAATGCATTTGCTCTTCTGGCAAGTGTGCCTCCAATTCTACCTAAGCCTAAAATCCCAAGAGTCTTATTTTGAAGATCTAGTCCTACGTAATCAAATGCTCCATAGATTGTATTCCATTTCCCATCTCGAATTATTTTATCCCCCTCTGAAACTCTTCTTAGTATGTCAATTAACAATGAAAATGTTAAATCTGCAGTTGCGTTTGTTAGTACTTCTGGCGTATAGCCTACCCGGATTTTCTTTCTCTTGGCATGCTCAATATCTATATGATCAAATCCCACGCTGTAGGTGCTGATTACTTTTAGATTATTTGCTGATTCTATGATTTCTTTGCTAATTTTATCATATGGGAAGCAGATCAGTCCATCTATCTCTTTTATTTTTGACAATAGTTTTTTTTGAGGGATTGGAATTTTCCCAGTATGGATTTCAATCTGATATTTTTTTCTTAATTCTTGTAATGCACAATTGTGTAAAGTCCTTGTAAGGAATACTTTTTTTTTCATCAATCTTGGGACTTATCTCAAACCATTTATACGATTTCTTTGTAACCTCATTATGTCTTCTGAAACTGAAGAAGAATTTGCTATTTGTGTGGAATGTGGAAATTCTATAGAAAAATGTATCTGTGTATGTCCTTATTGTGGTGAACGTGATAAATGTGAATGTGCATTGTTTGATGCTGCTACTGGTGGTTAGGAAAAATTAACCTTCATACTATTAAAATTCAGGAAATAAGTAAATGTCTGTGAGTTCTGTTGATTTTACTTGGCTAATTGGTGGCCCTCAGGGAAGTGGTGTTGAGTCTGGAGCAAATATTTTCTCCAAAGTTTGTGCAGAAATGGGATATCAAATATTTGGTAAACGAGAATTTTATTCAAACATCAAAGGAGAACACAGTTACTTTACAGTTAGAGTTTCAGATACAAATATTCATTCTAATGTAAATGATGTAACATTAATGGTGTCTTTTGATGCCGAAACTATTTTCCGTCATTTTGATGAGGTTTCTTCTACTGGAGGAATTATTTATGATTCAGAATTGGAGGATGTCGAAACTGATAGAATTCATACTCTTGACTCCCCATTCAAAGAACGATTACACAAATTCCTTGAATCAAAAAATAAACCATTCACTATAGCAGGAGTGCTTGAACTCGCCAAAGAAAAAGGTGTCACTCTTTATCCCGTATCTTTTAAAACTCTCTTAGAAAGCCTTGCTCATGATGTAGATAATCAAAGATTACGTGGTTTGATCAGAATGTATAATGTGATTGGAGTTTCATTATCCTTGGGATTAATCAAGATGCCATCTGATTCTCTAATTCATTCAATTGATATGATATTCTCAAAAAAACCTCAAATTGCAGAAATAAATAAACAAGTAGCAAACTATTCTTACAATTATGCTTCCTCTAAATTTGAAAATTTTGAATATAGATTAATTGGAATTACAAAACAGCCTGATACCATTCTTGTTCAAGGTCATTATGGAACTTCAATTGGAAAAATGGTAAGTGGATGTAGGTTTCAATCATACTATCCAATTACTCCTGCTTCTGATGAAAGTGTTTACTTGGAGTCGCATGAAATTTTACAAGTTCAAAATAGCAGACCTGGTTCTACTGCAGTAATTCAAACCGAAGATGAAATTTCTGCAATGGGAATGATGATTGGTGCTGCATTAACTGGTACACGTTCATCTACATCTACATCTGGTCCTGGATTTGCATTGATGACTGAGGCATTAGGATGGGCTGGAATGAATGAAGTTCCTGTTGTAATTACTTTGTATCAGAGAAGTGGCCCGTCAACAGGTCTTCCAACCAGACATGGACAAGATGATTTACTCTTTACTGTTTTTGCAGGTCATGGTGATTTTCCAAAAATTGTTTATGCTTCTGGTGATATT
>JAOTUX010000031.1 GCA_029863665.1 Candidatus Nitrosopumilus sp. | reverse complement strand
ATTTATGGGGTTTCTTGAATAATCAACAATCATTTCATGGTAGATATCTGCATTGCTACTCATAATTTGAACACCTTTGCCACAACATTTAATGAATTTACCAGAATATCAATGTCTTGTTTAGTATTGTAAATGTAAAAGCTAGCCCTAGATGTTGCAGCAACACTTAGTCTCTCCATTAATACTTGTGCGCAATGATGACCGGAACGAACTGCAATTCCTTCTTCATCAATAATCTGTGCAACATCGTGTGGATGAACATCTGCAAAATTAAATGAGATTACGCCACCACGTTTTGAAATATCTTTTGTTCCATAGATATGAAGTCCCTTTACTGCAGATAATTTCTCGATAGCATATTTTGTTAGTTCAACTTCATGTTCTCGTACATTATCCATTCCAATTTTAGTAAGATAATCAATAGCAGCCCCAAACCCTACAACATCAGCAATATTTGGAGTTCCTGCCTCAAATTTATAGGGCAAATCATTCCACGTAGTTTCATATTTGTGAACCTCTCTAATCATATCACCACCTCCATGAAAGGGACTCATAGTTTCTAGAATTGATTTTCTAACCCATAAAATGCCAATTCCGGTAGGGCCCAACATTTTGTGTCCAGAAAATGCAAAAAAATCACATCCTAATTTTTCAAGATCGACTTTCATGTGAGGGACAGCTTGGGCACCATCAATCAGAGTAAGGACACCAGCTGCCTTACATTTCTCAATGATTTTTTCAGCATCAGTAATAGTTCCAAGAACATTAGACATTAAACTAAATGTTACAAGTTTGACTTTACCTGTTGCAAGATATTTATCAAGATCATCTAGAATAAGTTCTCCATTATCATCCATTCCAATATATTCTAATTTAGCACCTTTTTCTTGTGTGAGAAGTTGCCATGGTACAATGTTGCTGTGATGTTCATACTCAGTAGTAACAATAATGTCACCTTCTTTGATATGAGGCCTACCCCAAGCATAAGCAACTAAGTTAATTGCCTCAGTAGTTCCTCGAACAAAAATTATTTCTTGACGATTTTTTATGTTAATGAAATCTGCAATTTTATCTCGTGTTGCCTCATATGCTTCAGTGGCTTCTTCAGCTAAAGCATAAACTGCTCTGTGGATATTTGCATTATGGTTTTGATAATAATCAGTGATAGAATCAATTACTTGATTTGGTTTTTGTGTTGTAGATGCATTATCAAGATAAACAAGGGGTTTGTTATCTCTAACAGTTCTTTCAAGTATTGGGAAATCTTTTCTCACGTTTTCAAATAGAGATTCAGTACTTTGCATATCTTAAAGCTCCACATAAATTTCGTCATCGTCTATTTTAACATTGTATGTTTTAAGAGGTATTTCAGCAGGAAGGTTTTGTGGTTTGCCATCATCTAAATTAAAAACAGAAAGATGTAATGGGCATCTTACACCCTCTTCACTAAGGAATCCCGTAGATAAATCAGCATCAGCATGAGTACAGATTAAGTCAGTTGCATGAATTTTTCCTTTAAGATTAGCCAACAGTATTTTGTTATCATCGCTAACAAATCCAAAAAGTTGTCCTTCTTTTACCTGCTCTAAACTGCAAGCTTTAATCCACTTAGACAAAAAAATCACCTATACTTGTAGTGTTGTTCAATTTCAGAATCTTCATTATAACGTGTCTCTTCAATTTCAACAAACTTGGCTAGTTCTTCATCAGTGTTAATTGTAAGTTCTTTGTTATCCCATTTTGACTCAATCAGATAAGCAATCCAGGCTCTTACTTGGAATGACATTTTTCTTGAAAGTGGTTCCAAAAATCCTTCAACAATGGTTCTCTCAGCCTCTTCATGGCTAAGACATCTAGATTTAAGGTAAAAGATTTGTTCTTCATCAATTTGTGCAACAGAAGCAGAATGAGTGGCCTTTACATCATTAGTAAAAATCTCCAATCCAGGTATCGCATCAGATTTTGCATCTTTATCCAAAAGAATTGAACGACCAGATAGAAATGAGTTTGATTTTGTAGCATTTTCTTTGATTCTAATCATTCCCTTGAAGAGTGATTTTGATTTGTTTCTAAGAATAGATTTTTCAACTACTCTTCCTTCAGTAGATGGACTTTCATGGTTAACATTAGTTTGAATGTCAAATGATTGTTCATTATTTCCAAAAATTACTTCAGAATCATTAGATGAGGCACCAGTTCCGTTAAGGAAATATTCTATTTTGTATCTAGACAGTATTGAACCAAATAATCCAGAATACCAATTTACCTTAGAATCTTGTGCCAGATCTGTTCGTCTTGTTGAAAATGCTACTGCATGTTGATCAATCATTTGCAAAGTGGTAACATCTAATTGTGCATTTGCACCAAGATTAGTATTCATTAATTCCAAGTAAGCTTGCTGGGTGTCAATTTTTGGAGAGTATAATTCCTGTACAATTGTTGCCTTACTACTTTCATCTGCAAAGATAATATTTCTCGAAATGGTTGAATGTCCATCTTCAGAAAGACATGCTAAGAAATGAATTGGTTTCTCTACTATTAAATTACGTGGAATATGGATGAATATTCCTGAATTAAATGCAGCATTATTTAATGCGGTAAATTTGTCATCATTTGAGTTTGACGCATCTAATGCTTTTTTCACCAATTCAGAATTATTTTCTATTGCATCAGAAAGTGAAGAGATTACTAATCCTTTTGATTTTAGTTCATCGGGGAGATTAATTCTATGAATGTTAGTCCCAATTTGTATTATACAAATTTCATTTTTTAGTTCACCTAATCGTTTTGTTAGAAAGTTAGGAATTGTTTCAGCAGTAGATGTTGAAAGAGAAACTTTGTCCGGATCCATCTTTTTTGCATCAGTGTATTTATTGTAAAGAGGAGACAGTTCAATGGGTAATTTCTCATATACTGAAAGCGAGTTCTTTCTGTAATCTTTTAGCCAACCTGGTTCATTTCTTGATGAGGAGATCTCATCAATGAGGATTGTGTTTAGTTTTGATAGAAATTCTTGAGACATGATTAATCAATAGGTTTGGGATATTATCCCACTGAGTCATCCATTTCTAGTTTGATGAGTCTGTTTAATTCAACGGCATATTCCATTGGTAATTCTTTTGTAAATGGTTCCATGAAACCATTGACAATAAGAGATAGAGCTTCTTCCTCACTAAATCCTCTACTCATAAGATAGAAGATTTGTTCATCACCAATTTTTCCAACTGTAGCTTCATGAGTAATTGTTGCGTCTTCTTGATTAATTTCCATGTATGGATACGTATCAGTTTTTGAGGTATCATCTAATAGTAATGCATCACATCTTACAGTAGATTTGACACCAGTTGCACCTTTTGCTACATTTAACATTCCTCTGTAAGTTGAACGTCCATTTAATCTGCTGACTGATTTTGATGTAACCTTTGAAGTGGTATTAGGTGCAAGATGAACCATTTTTGCACCTGTGTCTTGATGTTGTCCTTTACCGGCAAATGCAATAGACAGTGTTTCACCATAGGCTCGCTCACCCATAAGATAAACTCCAGGATACTTCATTGTTAATTTACTACCAATATTTCCATCAATCCATTCTACTGTTGCGCCTTCATATGCATAAGCACGTTTGGTTACAAGATTGTATACATCATCACTCCAGTTTTGGATTGTAGTGTATCTTAGTTTTGCATCTTTGTGTGCCACTAACTCTACAACAGCTGAGTGTAATGATTCTGAAGAATAGACAGGGGCAGTACATCCTTCAATATAGTGTACTTCTGCACCTTCATCAACAATGATCAATGTTCTTTCAAACTGACCGATATTTTCTGCGTTAATTCTAAAGTATGCTTGAAGAGGCATGTCAACTTTGACACCAGGTGGAACGTAGATAAATGAGCCACCACTCCAAACGGCACTATTTAATGCTGCAAATTTGTTATCCTCAGGAGGAATTATTTTACCAAAATATTTTTTGAATAATTCTGGGTGTTCTTTTAGAGCTGCATCAGTATCCAAGAAGAGAACTCCTTGTTTTGCTAAGTCTTCCCTCAAACTATGATATACGACTTCAGATTCATATTGTGCACCTACACCTGCTAGAAATTTCTTTTCAGCTTCTGGAATTCCAAGTTTGTCAAATGTGTTTTTGACATTTTCAGGAACATCATCCCAGTTCTTTTCTACTTTGTCAGATGCTTTTGCATAATAATAGATATTCTGGAAATCAATTACACTTAGATCTCCACCCCAAGTTGGCATTGGTTTTTGCATAAAAATTTCAAATGAACGTAATCTAAAATCAAGCATCCATTGTGGTTCCTCTTTCATTTTACTAATACTAATTACAGTTTCCTTAGACAGGCCTTTTTTGCTAAGGTGAACATACATTTCTGTAGAGTCTTTAAAATCATATTTGGAATAATCCATATCCAAGTTTTCAGCAGTCATATTCGAGATAACCCCGTTATATTATAAATACATGAGGAAAAATAGGCACAGCTAAATAGCTTTAGCTTATTCTCAAAGTAAAGTTAAACAGAAATTTGTGGATATATTCGATAGATGTAGATCTAAATGCTTGAAACACGCTAGATTGATTTTTTCTTTAATTTCTTTTTATCTTTTTTCTTAGATTTCTTTTCTTTTTTCTTGTCTTTGATATCTAATTCAATCTCAATGTTAGTCTCAATTGGATTCTCACAATGAGGGCAAGTGATATGAATTTTCTTTTTTATTTCATATTCCATAATTTTGAATAAACTTCAAAGTATTAGAATTTGTTTATCAATCATACAATAGTCAAACTATTTTTCATTGCATCAAATGCACCTGCAACTGTATGAACTTCAGCAACAGTATTTTTGATATCAAATTTTTTTAATTCAATAGCAGTAAACGGTCCAATAGAAACTACAGACATTCTTTTCAGATTAGTAAGCAATGTTTCTGAATCATAATCTTTTGACATTATCTCAAAGAATCCACGAACTGATGATGCGCTAGTAAATACAATACCATTGACTTTGTTTTGTGAAAACAGTTCTCTGAAACCATTCCATTGAGTAGTATCTCTAAAAGCACAGACATCATACAAATGAATCTCTAATACATCAATTCCAATTTTGTTTAGTAGTTCCTTTAGAAAAGGAGTTGATGCACCACTTCTTGGAACAATGACTTTTTTGCCAACAGCATGAATTCTTGTAAATTCCTCCCCTACACCAATTGATGAATATGTCGTTGGTTGGTGGTTGACTTTGATACCTGCGTTTTCAAGAGCAATAGTGGTTTTTGGTCCAACAGACATCACCGTAGTATTTGCCACAGATAATTGTAATTTCTCTAATTTTCCTATTTGTTTTGCAGTATCAAATAACAGTTTCACCGCTTTTGAACTCATAAAAACAGAATAATCAGGATCATATTTTTCAATAGATTCTAAAAACTCATCAACAATTTTCTCTCCTTTGCTGACAAGTTCTATTGTAGGCAGTGGTATCGATACTGCATTGTTTTGTTTGGCAAGATCAATGAACTCAGAGGCATCATCTTTGGAACGAGTGATTGCAATAGTTTTTCCATCTAGCATTATTTCCATCCTATAGTTTCAGAAAGAGCAACAACTTTACCAATGATGATATTTGTCGGAGGAGTAATTTTATTTTCTTTTACTTTTTTTGCAATGTTTACGACAGTTCCTTTAATCATTTTTTGTTTGGGAGTGGTTCCATTTTGAATTACAGCAACAGGAGTATTTTTATCCATTCCTCCAGCCACAAGGAGATTACAAATAATGTCAATTCGTGAAAGTCCCATCATAATTACAATGGTATCAACTGACTTTGCAAGTCTTTTCCATTTTACTACTTCATTTTTCTTTTCAGGATCTTCATGTCCAGTAACAAAAACTACTGAAGAAGCATGTTTTCTGTGAGTCAGTGGAATTCCAGCATATGTTGCAGATCCAATTCCAGAGGTAATTCCAGGGACAATTTCATATTTTACTTTGTGATCCTTAAGAAATTCTGCTTCCTCTCCACCTCTTCCAAAAATTATTGGATCACCGCCCTTTAGTCTAACTATATTTTTTTTAGTTTTTGCACATTTTACCATCAAATCATTAGTTGTATTTTGATGAGTAGTATCGTCACCTACGGCTCTGCCAACATAAATTTTTTCTGTAGATTTTGGAATCATTGAAATGATTTTTTTGCCCACCAGTCTATCATACAAAACAACGTCTGCCTTTTGAAGTAATTCAACTGCTCGCAATGTAATTAATTTACTGTCTCCGGGCCCAGCTCCAACAAGATACACTTTTCCTGTCATTTTTTATTCCATTCCTCCACTTTTTCTCTCCAATTTAATGCAAGATCATTTACGCCTTGTTCTTGAAGTTCTTCTCCTGCATTTTTACCAATAAATTCAGGATTTTTTTTATCTCCAGTTTTCTTTACCTCTAGTGATTTTTTTCCATCTACAGAAAATGCCGTCACAGTCAGAGTTATTTTAGAATCATTTGATTTAGCATATGCACCTAGTGGAAATCGACATCCAGAATCAACATAGTCTGACAGTGCACGTTCTGCTTCTATCTCTAATCTAGAGTCAATGTCCTCGATTTTTTTTAGCATAGAAATTGTCTGAGAATCATCATTTCGAGCAACAACCGCTATTGCACCTTGACCAGGAGAAGGTAAAAAATCATCAATAGATAAAGGAGAGAATTTTGTATCAACTCCCAATCTAGTTATTCCTGCCTGTGCAAGCACAATTGCATCATAATCTTCTCCCAACGTCTTTCTTATTCGTGTTTCAATATTTCCTCGAATTGGTTTAACTGTAACGTCAGGCCTCTTTCTAGTAATTTGAACAGCCCGACGAAGAGAGCTTGTTCCAATTACGGCAGTAGGTTTGATTGACTCTAACGAAGAATTATCCGAGGAAATAAAAACATCATTAACTACTTCACGTTTTGGAATACATGCCAAGATAAGGTTAGAATCTAGTTGAGAAGGAACATCTTTGAGACTATGTACAGCAAAATCTACATCTTTTTGAGCAACTGCTCTATCAATCTCTTTTTCAAAAATTCCTTTCTGATCGATTGTAAATAATGGTCTAGTATCAGTATCGCCTTTCGTTGTAATGGTTTTAATTTCATATTCAGAATCAAGGTTTACTTTTTTTAATTCAGAGATAACCCAGTTTGTCTGTGCTATAGATAACTGACTTCCTCGTGCACCTACAATATACTTCAATTTTTCACCGATTTTAGAGCCGCATGATATGCATCAAGTGTTTTGTTTAGATCACTTTCAGTATGTGCATCAGATAAGAAAACTACTTCAAATTGAGAAGGTGCAATAAAAATTCCTTTTTTTAACAACGTTCTAAACATTTTTTGGAATTTCTTTGCATTTGCATTCTTAGACGAATTATAATCAGTTACAGGTTTATTTGTAAAAAATATCTGAAACATCGATGCTGTAAAATTTATTTGATGAGGGATTCTCATGTCCGTAGATATATCATCCAAGGCAGTAGTAAACAAAAGATTGTATTTTTCAAGTTTGGAGTATAGTTTGTTTTTAATTTTGGTAATTATTTTAATGGAGCTAATTGCAGCACTGACAGAAATTGGATTTCCTGCAAAAGTAGATGCCTGATAGACTTTACCTACAGGTGAAAGTAAATCCATGATTTCTTTTCTTCCTCCAACTGCAGAGATTGTAAATCCATTACTTAGTGCTTTTGCCATAGTAGTAAGATCAGGTTTTATTCCAAAATATTCTTGAGCGCCACCTGGTGCTACTCGAAAACCAGTGACTACTTCATCAAAGATTAATGGGATGTTATTTTCTTTGGTAATTTTTCTCAAATCATAGAGAAAATTCTTTTCAGGTAAGATCAAACCCATATTTGCCAGTATTGGTTCTACAATAACTCCTGCAACGTCTTTATTTTTTCTAATTGTTTTTTCAAGATCTTCAATGTTGTTATACTCTACAACTAGAGTATTTTTGGAAACTTCATCTAACCCACCATCAGAAACTGAAATTCCATTATGTGCAGAACCGGAACCTGCTTTTACCAAAACAGAATCATGTGCACCATGATAGCATCCTTCAAATTTTATTATTTTTTTCTTTTTTGTAAAACCACGTGCTAATCTAATTGCAGTCATAGTAGCTTCACCACCAGTATTCATCAATCTCACTTTGTCAATTGATGGGAAATTTCCAATGATTAATTTTGAAAGTTCTATTTCAGATTCAGTTGGAGTGCAATATAGCGTACCTTTTGATAATTGATTTGAGACGGATTTGAGGATTTCTTTTCGTTTATGTCCTAAGAGTAAGGCTCCATAGCCATTACAAAAGTCAATGTATCGATTATTGTCAACATCCCAAATGTACGCACCATTGGCTTTTTTTGTAAAGAATGGATATGGTTCAAAATATCTAACAGGACTGTTAACACCTGAAGGAATTACCTTTTTTGCAATATTGAATAATTTTTTAGATTCAGACACTAATCAAGGGTATTTTTGGTCATTATTATTCGTAATTTGCTGCTCTTTGTGCTTGAAATTTCTTTCTGAATAGAAAAGCAGCTATACTGGTTCCAATATAAGGAGCAGTCCAATATAACCAAAGATTCTCAAAATCACCAGAAAATAATACAGGAGATAATGCTCTAGCAGGATTCATAGAGGCTCCAGAAATAAAAGCTAAAAATAAGATATCCAATCCCACTATTCCTCCAATTGCAACACCACTAAATCCTTTCAAACCTTTTGTATACACAACATAAAAAATTACACCCATCAACATTGTAGAAGCTAAAACTTCAACTGGGAAAATTAGTAATATTGAAAAATCATGGTTAGGGGTATTTGCTCCAAGATTTGCTTTTTGACCAATAAATGTCAAAACAAAAAGAGACCCAAGTATTGCTCCAATTATTTCTGCTGCAAAATAATACACAATTTGAATTTTTGAAATATGACCTGTAATAT
>JAOTUX010000306.1 GCA_029863665.1 Candidatus Nitrosopumilus sp. | reverse complement strand
AGAATTTGATGCAGTGCAAATAGTACTCTACCAGTACCAGAACCCATGTCAATTATTGTGTATTTTGTATCTGGTTTGATTATTTTATTACACAGATTTGCTATTATCTTGATTTCTTCAGATATGTAGCCTGATATTATCTGATCAGAATTCTTCTCCACATTATTGTCGTATTCAGAGGACATGTCATCCCATGCATCATTATTCATAAGATGTCTAATTCAAATGATGATATAATTTCAATCTTTTAATGTGAATTGTTTGATTTGGTGTTTCTTGAATTCTTAAAACGTGAAAATCATCTACTTTTAATAACTACTTAATGAAGTTGTAACTTTACAATTATCATGAATAAAAAATTGATTGGACTGGCCATCATTCCTATTGTTGGATTGATTTTTATCATTTTAACACCTAATTCTGAACTTAACATCTCTGATGATAAAACAACAGAGCATTCAATTTCTATCTCTGATGAATCGCTTGAGATTCCTACATCTCAATATTCTCTTCAAGAATGTTCCGGAAGTACCAAATGTTTTGTTGGACATGTAACGAAAATACTTGATGGAAATGCAATCCATGTGGATGATCAATATGTGCGATTTGCATTGGCATCTGCTCCTGGACTAAATGGATATGGGGGAATGAACTCAAAAAATTTCATTGAAACTATTTGTCCTGTTGGCTCTCAAGTTTTGGTTGATGAAGATGATGGACAACCTCCTGAAGGACACAGTAGAATAATTGGAGTTATTCATTGTAATGATATGATCTTAAACAAAGAATTGCTTGACTCCGGATTGGGTTACCTTAGCAAACGATTTTGTGATTCTAGCGAATTTGCAAGTTCATTATGGGCACAAAGACATGGATGTGAGGATTTGTTTTCTGAACAATATACAACATCTCAAAAATCTTCAAATCAACAATAATAATAAAAAACAGATCTGAAGTTTCTGCAGTTTAGGATTTTCTGAAAATAATTTTATCTATGTCTTGCGTTGGATCTTTAATTCCATGAACCTGTTCTGAATGTTCATTAAATTGAGCAGCTGCATTTTTGGATTCTCCAGATGTAACAAAATAGCACTCCTAACCATAATCTGAGCATTTCAGTTGTGTCATAAAGTAAATTTTTCAATTACAGTATTTTATGGACGAACTGGTCTTCATATTGGTAATCATTTTTATGACTAGTGTTAAACAATCAACTGTTCTGCAACCCCGCATACAATTTTCATTAAAAATTAACCATTATTATCCAAACAAGATTACTTGGCAGATCAGACATTTTATTTCTCTTAGAGATTATCATCATGCAAAAATTAGTAGAGATCTTTATAACCTATAAAAATTGGAATTCATTACTTGTCTAAACTTTCAAAAGCCAAAATTACAATTCCAATATTAACTGCCGTGAGCATTTTTGTAATTACCATGATTCATTTTCTCCAAATTATGTTGATGCTGAATATGGTCAATTCGAAATACCCGAAATTTCTGGAACTATAACAATTATTGAACCTGCTGATGATTATTCTGACAAAGCACAAATTTCACTAAGTGTTGCAATGGGAGTAGCTGAAAATTCTGTTGAAAACGGAAAAGCAATGTGGGGCAAACTCGATGTTGTTCAAGGATTTTTAGTCTACAAAATTGGTGTTTTAGTAAATGATGATACTTACCACAAAGTTCTAGTTGATGCTGGAAGTGAAGAATCACTGT
The DNA here is from genome assembly GCA_029863665.1 of Candidatus Nitrosopumilus sp. Lineage (GTDB taxonomy): Archaea > Thermoproteota > Nitrososphaeria > Nitrososphaerales > Nitrosopumilaceae > Nitrosopumilus. Next base: position 307 of record JAOTUX010000306.1, on the reverse strand, counting down.
ATGTTTCAGATGGAGTGTCAAAAGATAACTGGAAACATTCCAAACATTCTGATGATAAATCCCACAAAAAATGGAAAGATCATTATGCTGATTTAACTCCTGAAGAGAGAGAAATTAAAAAGCAGCAATGGAGTGAAGTAAAAGATGCTTTCTTTGCATTATCCCTTGATGAGAGAGCAAAGATAATAATGCATTTTATGTCCATGAAGGTGCAATTGGAGTCATTATCTGAGGAAGAAAAAGAGGCAAAAAAACAAGAAATGAAATCCATGATGGAGGAACTATTGCCATTATCAGTTGAAGAAAA
>JAOTUX010000305.1 GCA_029863665.1 Candidatus Nitrosopumilus sp. | reverse complement strand
TCACCTCCCACAAGGGTCACCATAAAGACATGATTTTTCTTAAATTTCTCATCAATGATGCTTTTTCACTGCTGTAATATCAGATCTTTCTCTTCCTTTCTGTTAAGCCACCAGTAGCAGTGCTTGCAGTGCAGATTGCACACGTTGATGATATCAGCAGATCCGTAAAACGGACTTTTTTTGTTAAACAGTTTGTAGCCTGCAAACTTTAACCCAAGATGAAAATACAGTGGAGACTTCCAGAATCTGTTTGAATCCACGTCCCATTATCTCCATCATTGTTTTTTGCCATAATTGGCGCACACGTCAATCTTGCTCAGATCAATGAAATGAATTTTATTTTCTTTATTGTGATTTTAATAGTAGCAGTATTTAGTAAAATTATCGGATGTGGCATTCCTTCAATAGTCATGCTAAAAAATAGAACCAAGGGATTGCGTGTTGGATATGGAATGATTGGAAGAGGAGAGGTAGCCTTTATCACTATAGGAGTTGGGTTATCAGCAGGAATATTTGATGAGGTAATTTATTCGACAATAGTCTTGGTTGTCTTGGCAACCATATTCATATCTCCGATTTTATTGCGGAATTCATATGGAAAAGAACTAGACAAAAATGTATAGGGAAAAATAGAGAATACAGGTCAATCTTTTTAAATCAAACCAGAGACATTGTTGTACCAGATCTTAATAGATTTGTAATTATTGTAACTTGATATTTATCGTATTTTTGGTAGGCTGCAGTCTTTTTCTCAGATTCTTTTGTCTTCTTGAATGCCATTTAAGGACTGAAGTATCTCTTCAATGATAGGTTCAATCTTTGCATCAGGCTCTGTAGATATCAATACGAGATAATCCCTCACAGGAATTGTAATTATTGCTACGTTTTTCCTCTTTGATACAATGTAATCAAGCGGTCCCAAGGTGCTATCTAGATCTTTTTTCATGAACAGCTCCAATGCGTGCTCCATACACATTTTGTACTGGTCAATCTCTGCTATTGGAACAATTCCTTTTTTGTAATCTCCTACAACAAGATTGCCCATATTGTTTACGACTCCGACAAATCTAATTTCTGGAAAACTAAGAATGTACTTGCTTGTTGATTTCCAATAGGTCATATTTTCAAATGTAAATTTTGACATCACATTGTATGGTTGTTATTTGTATTAAGGCTTTAATTGACTGATTTGAGAAATTATGGAAAAAGGATTTCAACATAATTTATTCATATTTGTATCGATATATTTGGTAAATCTGATCTGGATCCTTTGAATAATGTTGCCATCTCCTGATTGTCAAAGATCTGTTGTTTTAATTTTTCAAGATTCTCTTTAGGATATGCCAACCTAGGAATCATGAAATAGTTGTAGTTCATATCAACTAAAACAAAATCATCTTCAGATAACTTAATTTTAGAAATTTCGGTCATGGCTCAATATGGGGTACAACCCAGTCCTTTATTGCCATATCTGTTCGGTGTTCCTGACATCGGATATGTGGACATGGGATCAATCTATTACAGCTATCCTCTTCACATTCTCTGTGAGTTCCTGGAATGTTAGTACCTTTAGGAGATATTCGCAGATTATCTTTATTTTTTTCTAATGACATCTTACTTGTTTGAAATTATTTTTTTAAAACATTCACAACCACAGTCAAACATTCCAGCTTTTCCCATACACTGATCATGATGCCCATTATAGCATTTATTACAAGTCAGCATTAGTTGAAACCTTCTTTTTGTGAGTCTTTTCGTGTAGGAGCAATTTTTGAATGTCACCTTCCGATGCATCCCAACTATAACTGCAATGCTTGCAATGATATGCCATTTATTTTTCTACATCCTCTGATTTCTTTTTTTCAGATTCTTTGAATGCATTTACGTCATTAACGACTTGGGTCTTACAAGAACCAAATTGTAGTTTTTCAGTTATTTTTTTAAACATGCTTAGTTAACGTCTCTCTCTGATATATACTGGCTTAATTTTGGCGATTTATACCTGATTTTCTATATAATTTTCTGTGATTCTATAAATCAGT
>JAOTUX010000030.1 GCA_029863665.1 Candidatus Nitrosopumilus sp. | reverse complement strand
TGATGTCGAGCAAATTCTTTGATCATATTGATTGCCCTAACAGCTCTATGTTGAGACTGTGAAAGTAAAGCTTTACCTAGATTAATTGTATAAACACGTTCTAATTCTTGAGACATCTATCCTACCTCCACATCAGTTGATCTCCAAGCTCTACGTTTTGGATTTGTTCTAACACTTCTCTTTGTTTTGAGAATGATCCAAGCTGGTACGGGTGATGTCTGTCTTGTTTTTTTCAATAGACGAATCTTTCTTGGAGAAGACTTGCGTGCAGCCATAGATTTTCAGGCGCGAAGAGCTCTTTTTAAATGAATCTCAGCGTTTTAGACAATTTTGTATCTGTTTTAGTATTCTAGCTGATGCTCCCCACACTATCTGATTTTGGTACTCAAAGGTATACATTTCTTGAATTAGATTGTGAGTTGGATCAGGATCATTTGCTGCAGTTTTCAAAAAGGATTCCAAAGGAATGTGAAAAATTTTTTCAACTTCAGCGTTTGCTGTAAGTTTTGGAATATCATCAATAACTGAGATAAAAGGTAGGATCAAAAAACCAGAATTCAAAGTAACAACTGGCTCTAGCTGACCAATCACCTGATCTCGGTTAATATTTAGTCCAATCTCCTCACTTGTTTCACGTAATGCAGTTTCTAAAAGATCAGAATCATCAGAATCTAGTTTTCCACCTGGAAAAGAAATTTCACCTGCATGAAATTTCATGTGTTTGGGTTTTTCAGTCATTACAACAAGTGGATCTTTGCCATAAATTACTACAAGTACTGATGCCAATCTGTATCGTCCATCAGATTTCAGATCAGCATCAATATCACTTGAAAGTATAGATTTTAAATTATTCAAAAACATCTTGCTTCCTACGATTCCATATGGGTTTTGGTATTCAAAGGTTTTAACCGATAATAAAAGAGATTGAGTATGACAATCAGGTACGAAGCTAATCCTCCAAAAATTCTACCTGACGTGGATACAGAAAAGTCAATTGTAAAATTTATTGAAAAGATAAAAATTATTTCAAAAAAATGTGATGCAATACATCTTACTGAAAACGTGTTAGGACACCAGAGAGTATCACCAATTAAAGTTGGAGAGATCATTAGAAAAGAGATTCCAGAGATTCCAATTACAGTTAGTCTCAGAGTCAGAGACAAAAATGAAAATGAAATCTCAGAGTTTGTGGAGAGATGCATCTCTATTGGAGTTTCTGGAGTACTAGTACTCATGGGAGACCCATCACAAAATGGCAAATTAGATTCTGGTCTGATTCCAAGTAAAGCAGTCAGTAATCTAAGAGAGAAAGGGATTGATTCCAAAATTGATTTGTATCTTTCAATTTCAAACAAACCTAATTTTTCTAAGATTGGAAAAAAAATACATGCAAATCCCAAGGGATTCATTACACAAGTGGTTCAGAATGTACAGCAGGTACAGAATCTCTCAGATAGTCTAAAAGAATTTTCAGTCATTCCAATTGTATTATTTCCATCTGAGAAAAATGCAAAATCTGCAAAATTTTTGAATCTGGAACTGTCGTTGTATGGACAAGAGTTTGAAAAATTTGTAAAAGACATTCATGAAATTACAGGAGATGTTCTAATTACATCACCTAATGACTTTGATGGTTTGAATAGTTTTTTAGAGAAATTCAACTAAAGCACAAAGTATTGTGAATTAGGATGATGAATTACAATTGCTGCAGTTGATTGTTCTGGAATTATCTGCCCAGATTCAGTCAACATCATTCCAGATTTTTCTGGCTGCAATAATTTCCAGACCAAGTGATGCTGGGACACATCAGGGCAGCTAGGAAATCCCCAACTATATCTCAACCCACCCTGTTCCAGATTTAATTCAGATTTTATTTTTTCATTGACCCATGATGCTAGTCCTTCTGCAACTTCAACTGCCAGTCCGTGCAAATAGTAAGCATCAGTATACTTGTCTTCTTTATTCCATTGCTCAATTATCTCAGCTACTTTATTTCCCACTGTAACTGATTGGAATGCTACAATATCATCATCTCCAAAATAATCAGTCAGACACAGATGCTCAGGTTTGCTAGAACGTGGAAAGTCAAGTTGCACATCATCACCTGCAGGATTTTCAACTAACAGTATGCGGTTTTTATTGTGGCATTTAAAATATCCATAAACAATCTCAGGCTCAAAGAGTTTTTCTTTAATTATTCTGGCCTTCCACGAAGTTAGTAATTCCTCATGCTCTGCCTCTGATTCTGAACCTGCCTTTCCTCGGAGTCCCCAAGATAATTTGAATAGGGATTTTTTGTCAATTAACTGCCATACCTCATCCATGTTGATTTGGTCTAGTTTCAGACGAATTGGCACCCCAATGCTTGGTGGGGTAGGAGGCGTAATTGGTTTGATGTTACTCCTTGGAAGTTCATCTTGATCTACTGTAACAGTAGAACGCTCTTTCCAGTTTTCTAATTTTTCCCTCCATTGAGCTAAAAGTTTTGGTTTCTCATCAGAGATTAATGCATCCATTGTTTTGAGTCCCTCAAACATAGTATTGCAGTAAAATACACCCGGCTCGTATATCCCATTATCTTTAGCTATCCTGTTGATGTAGTTGCTGTTAATGGCAGCACCTCCACACAAAATTGGAATATCCATGTTGTTTTTTCTTGCATGCTCTACGAAAAACTGCATCTGCTTTGATGTTGATACTAGCAATGCAGAAAGTCCTATGGCATCAGGTTTTACTTCATCAATCTTTTCTAGGAATTTTTGCAATGGTACTTGTTTTCCCAAATCATACACAGAGTACCCATTATTTTGAAAGATTGTCTTTACAAGATTTTTTCCAATATCATGTACATCACCATATACAGTTCCCAGAACAAGCTTACCTTTGCTTGTTCCCTCTTCTTTTACCAAATACTTTTCAAGCTCACTTACTGCTGCCTTCATGCATTCAGCGGACTTTAAAACAAATGGCAAAATTAATTCCCCTGCACCAAACTTGTCACCTACTTCCTTCATTGCAGGAAGCAAATCTTCATTGAGTGTTTTAATTGCACCATCATGGGTAGATTCCTGAGGAATGTCAATGGAGAGTATCCCATCATTATCTTGGATTAATTCATTTTTTCCCAGCTTATCTGCAATGGCGCATACCACATCATTTTGAATTCCATCCTTGAGTCTATTTACAATTCTAAAGTTAGCACGTTTGCCAGGAGACCAAGTAGGATCAACATCCATTTTTTTAGAAGCAGTAGTATTTTGAGTGCCTGCTTTTTCAAAGTATGAAATTAGTTCAGATAATGCATTTGGATGGGTATTAAATATTAGGTCTTCAGTAAGTTTCCTTTCTTTCTCATCAATTTCGCCATATGGAATAATCTCTTTTGCATTAACTATTGCAGTATCAAGTCCTGTCTTTACTGCATGATACAAAAATACAGAATTTAGAATTTTTCTAGGATAAGGTGTCAGACCAAAGCTGATGTTACTTAATCCCAAAGTTGTAAAGGAGTCGGGAAATTTTTCTTTGACTAGTCTGATTCCTTCCAGAGTATTTTTTCCTGCATCAAGGAATTCATCTTCTCCTGTTGCCAGAGTAAAGGTCAGTACATCAAAGATAAACTGCTCAGGCTTTAGATCATATTTTTTTCCTGTCTCATAGAGTAGTTCTGCAGTATCTACTTTTTCTTGTGGGGTCTTTGCCATACCGTCAGGTCCAATGCACAATGCAATGGCAGGTAGACCATACTTTGCCATGAGTGGTGCTAGTTTTTCAAATCTGCTTCCATCCCCTTCAAGATTAATAGAGTTAATTATCGGCCTTCCAGGAATTTGTTTTACTGAAGATTCAATCACTTTTGGATCAGTAGAATCAATTACTAATGGTGCGTCAATTTCAAGACTCAGTTTTTTTACCAGATTCAACATAAACTCTTGCTCGTCTGAACGCTCAGTTGTTGCAACACAGACATCAAGGCAATGTGCTCCATCTTCAACTTGAATTCTTGCTAAGTCCAGTAATCCGTCATAGTCATCAGATAGTACCAGTTGCTTTGCTTTACGAGAACCCTGTGTGTTTATTCTCTCTCCAATTATTAGTGGTGCTGGAACTTGTTTTAGTTCAACTGCCTTTAGTGAAGAACTCACCCTTGGAATAGTCAACAGTGTAAGGTCATCTCAGTTTTTGTAAATACCTAACCCTTGAGAGAGTTGGCCTTTTGATCAATTACTTTTCTTAATACTTTGATGTGTTCAGGACTAGTTCCACAGCAACCGCCAATAATTCTGACCTTTTTGTATTCATTTAGAAAATCACCTAACGCATCACCCATTTTCTCAGGAGTCATCTTGTAGACTGCCTGTCCTCCCTGGTTTTCAGGCATTCCTGCATTTGGTACCACCAAAATATCATGTTCGTTTTGCTCATCAAGCCATTGTACACTTGGAGTCATCTCTATTGGTCCAGTTGAGCAATTTAACCCAAAGACATCAATTCCCATATCAGATACTGTGGTATATGCTGCTTGGATGTTTGTTCCAAGGAGCATCTTTCCATATTGGTCTAAAGTTGCATTTGATATTATGGGTATTTTTTTACCAGTTTTTTTAATTGCATTATGACATGCCTCTATTACCAATTTTACCTCAAGTATATCCTGGCTTGTTTCAATTAGTAATGCATCAACTCCTCCAAGGATTAATCCTTCAGCTTGCAACTCAAATGCTTGTTGTAATTCATCAAGCGGTTTTTGTCCCAAATCAGGATCATTTGAACTTGGAAGAAACCCAGATGGTCCCATAGAGCCAATCACATAACGAGGTTTGTCAGAATATTCTTTGCACACTTCAGATGCTAGCTGTGCAATTTTTTTGTTAAAATTAATTGTATCATCACCAAAACCGTACTCGTCTAGCTTTATCTTGTTTGATCCAAAGGAATTAGTCTCTATACAGTCTGAACCTGCATCCAAATAATTTCTATGAATCTGCTTTATCCATTCTGGATGTGTCAATACTAATCCATCATTGAATCCATCCTGGTTTTTTGGAAAGTCCTCAGGTTTTGGATCAAACTTTTGAATCTCAGTTCCCATGGCACCATCAAAAAGTAGAATTCTATTTTGTAGTGCATCAAGGAATGGCTCTTTTTCTGGCAATTTAATTTCAAGATATTGTTGTTTAGTTTAACTCTTTTTGGAATTGCGTATATTGAAATTAGGTGGAAAGTAATTCTTTTGTACATTTATGCAAAAGATTCAGGTGAACAATCTAGTTCGTAGTGCAACTTTTTTTCAACATGCTGGAATTTCCATAGTATTTGTGTTCATGCCAATCATAGCAAAGGGCGTTACTGATTCTATCTTTGAGATTGGGTTGATAGTAGCATCATTTAGCTTTGCCCAGATTTTATCAGAGATTTACTTTGGAAGACACTCAGACAAAAAGGGAACCAGGCTCAAATTTATCAGGATTGGTTTTATCGGATGTGCTGCAGCCTTTGGACTACACTATTTTGCAGATGACATCACACTATTGTTTATCGTAAGAATCGCAGCAGGCGTTGCAACAGGGATTATGATTCCTGCAATGATTGCATATGCATATGAGGCAAATGTGGATAAAAGACGTGCAGCAACTGTAATTTCATTTCATGCATTGGGATGGCTTGCAGGAATTGCAGCAGCAGGCTTTGCAAATGACTTGAAATTAATATTTTTGATTAGTTCTGCATTTTTTGTTATTGGGTTTATTTTTACAGCAAGAATGCCAAATACATTACAGGAAAAAGAGATAGAACCTGGAACTACCAAAAGAGTAATCTCAAAAAACAAGTACATGTTTTTGTCTCTTTTATTGCGACACATAGGAGCTGCAGCTGTTTGGGTGATTTTGCCAATCATGCTAATTGAAAAACTGGGAGCTGAGCTGTATGAGATATCAATTGTCTATGTTGCAAATACTTTGACTGCATTTGTCTTGATGAATCTAATGGCAAGCAAGATAAAAATCTCAAATGTTACAAAATTTAAGATTGGAATTGGTTGTACTACATTTGTCTTTGTTGGATTAGCAGTAATTACAGAATGGTGGATGGCAATGCCGTTTATGGCATTAGTAGGTGCAACTTGGGCATTTTTGTTTATTGGCGGGAATTTCCATCTGATGGAAAATAATCCCCGCTCCACATCAACCGGGATATTTAGTTCAACTATATCCATTGCAACTGTTATTGGTCCTGTAATATCTGGAGGAATTGCATTTTTGTTTGATTATACAGCAGTGATGTACTTTGCAATTGCAGTGATTGTTTGCGCATTTATTGTTTCATTAAAAATAAAGAAATAGGAAACATGCAATAAGTTCATGAAATAGTGGAATTAGAGAATGCAATGATGCCGTGTCTATGACTCTATCGTAGGAATCCGCATGGTCGGTCAGGCGGTTAATGAACAAGATTGTAATGACATCATTGCATGATAAAACAATAACAAATTAGCATTTAACGAACACGAAGAATTTATTCATACAAATTATACGTGCTTCCTAAATACTATTTCATAGTATTCTAGTTAAGGGTTATAACTGTCACCAAACAACTAATCGTTTTTGGTCTTAAGATCTAACCATTTCTAATTATTTCATAATCTCTACTAGGGTTATGAAGATTTGTGATGAATCAACAATGGATTAATTGATGATAATTATCTTAATCCCCAGCGAGACATTACCTTGTGTTCTAGTCTTTGAAATACCACGCCATCAATTACAAGACCAATTCCCATAATCACAAGCATTATTGCAATTACCTGGGAGACATCAGTTAGAGAACGTCCTACATTAAGCAAGAAACCCAATCCTAGATACGCAAATAGCAACTCAGCACCAATAACACCTCTCCATGCAAATGCCCAACCTTGCTTGAAGCCGGAAATCATGTACGGAAATGCTGCAGGAATTAATACAGATGTAACTAGTTGACCACCCTTTGCACCCATATTTCGCGCAGCCTCTATAAAGTGAGGATCAATGTTTTTGACTCCAGTGTATGTGTTGATAGTTACTGCAAATACTGCCCCAATTGCAGTAACAAAAATAATTCCAGAATCATTTAGGCCAAACCAAAGAATTGCAAGTGGGACCCATGCAACTGAAGGAATTGATTGTAATCCCAAGACCAAAGAACCTACAGTTTGATTTACTACTTCAACTCGTGCCATAAAGATTCCAAGTACAATACCACCAGCAATTGCAATTGATAATCCAATTACCAATCTCCACATGCTTGTTGCAATGCCATAAAACAAGCTACCATCAGCTGCACCATACGCCAAGTCTTCAGCTACATCATAAGGTGATGGAAAAATATTATCAGGCCATACTCCTGCCATTGAAACTATCTGCCATACCACAACAATTCCAATGTAAAACGCAATTCTATGAGGAGTAAAATTTTTTGCCATAATCAATCCTTGCTTTTCTTTACCTCAGGTCTTAGTTCTGCTAGAATGTCTTGCTGGAATTTTAGTAATGCTTCATCTTCGGTAACTCTAGGTCGTGGAAAATTATTGTCAACTTCTTTTTTTATTACAGATGGACGATTACTAAAGATTGCCACTTTAGTTCCAAGTACTGCAGCTTCTGCAACATTGTGAGTTACAAAGAGAATCGTTTTTTTTGTCTTCTCCCAGATTAGCTGCATCTCAACTAACAGCAAATCACGTGTCTGTGCATCAAGTGCTGCAAACGGCTCATCCATTAATAATACATCAGGATCCATTACAAGCGCTCTTGCAATGGCCACACGCTGCTTCATTCCAGTTGAAAGCTGATATGTATACGAATCAGTAAATTTTGATAGCTGCATCATGTCAAGATATCTATTTGATATCTTTGCTCGCTCTTCTTTTGGAATCCCTGCCATCTTTAATCCAAATTCAACATTGTCCTGAACTTTTAGCCAAGGAAACAAAGCACCTTCCTGAAACACCATAATTCGTTCAGGTCCAGTCTCAGTTACGGAGTGTCCATCAAAGAGAATTTGTCCCTCATCAGGCTTTTCCAAGCCTGCAACTATACGCAAAAAAGTAGACTTGCCACATCCAGAAGGTCCAACCAAGCATACAAAGTCACCAGATTCTACTTTGAGGTCAACCCCGCCTAATGCCTTGAGTTTATGAGAGTCATGAGCAAAATACTTTACAATATTTTTTGCCTCTAGTTTAGTCATCTAGGTATTCATCCTCTAGATTATAATTTGAATCATGGTAAAATATTCCAGATAAATCATATCCATTTCTTCCCAGGTAACCCAAGGAATCTGCTTTCTCAGCAAAAGAATAGACAGAATCACTTTGAGGGTTTGAAGTAATTTCAAGTTTGGATAATGCAGTATCAACTATTTCTTCAGATAGAGACTGTCCCAGATGAGAGTCAAGAAACTCATTAAATGTAATTCGAGTCTCAATTGGATTTTGGTCAATCCATTCTGCAGTTTCATCATGAGATGACAAGAATTGAGAAACTATCTCAGGATTTTTCTCAACATAATCAATATTTGCAATTAACAAAACAGATGCGAATTTTTTGTCAGGCCACAGTTCCTCTTCATGGAATAGTCTTTTTCCATCAAGTTCAGTTTCTAAAATGGTAGCCCAAGGTTCTGCTACCCATGCACCATCAATATCACCTTTTACAAACAAAGTGTAGATATCAGGATTTGAGATATTGTAAACTATAACAGAGCCTCCTTTCTCAGCAGGCTTTAGATTATTCTCAGACAGATAATAACGAAGTGAAACATCTTGCGTGTTTCCAATTTGAGGAGCTGCAATTTTTTTACCTGCAAAGTCTGATGCAAAATTAATTTCAGACTCAGGATGAACCACAAAGCTTGCACCACCACTTGCAGCACCTGCAATAATCTGCACGTTGTTATTCTCAGAATTCAAATATCCTGTTATTGCAGGACCAGGTCCAACGTATGCTAAATCAACAGAGTTTGCAAATAGAGACTCTATTGCTTGTGGTCCACTATCAAATACTCGTGTTTCAATTTTCGTCTGGTTTCCAAGGTATTCCTCAAAGAATCCTTTCTCCATACCTACAATCGGTATGGCATGTCCTATGTTTGGAAAGTATGCA